>JAPKZM010000130.1 GCA_026393775.1 Candidatus Aminicenantota bacterium | reverse complement strand
TGTACGCCGGCAAGGGGGCGGACGAGGACGGTGATTTCATCGTCGTTTCCTCGGACCTGACGTCGGTATTGGCCAAAACCCGGTTCCTGATTCCCCTGGTTGAAGGACAAGGGATCTATTTTTCCGCCAGTGACTATTTTGTTTTTTCGCTCGCCGACGGCAGCCGCAGCGTCCCCGGGCTGAAGCGGTCGAAACTGAATATCGCCGATATCGCCCTGCAGCCCAAGTATCATTTTTTCATGGAGCAGGAGATCGCTTCCACGGCGGCCAACCTGGAGATGATGCAGAAATATTATTTCTCCCAGGACTGGGAGGAACCGTATTTCTCGTTGTTTGAAAAGCACTCCCGGGACTGCAAGGATATCGTTTTTGAACTGCTCAAGCTTTACGCCATATTCGACCGGGTCCGGCTCAAGAAAGCTTTCCTGAAAATCGTCGCCGACCCGCGCTTTGAAGCCCTGGTCAGGGAAATCAACGCCCTGCGCTCGCAAGGCCAGCTGGCTGACGCCCCGGCGTTTTTTTCCTCCGATGAAGCCCAGCTCTTGCGCGAGCTGCTGGAATTCGGCGAGGAATACTACCCGGCCCTTTTCAGCATGGACCTGATCATCATTTGGAAAAAAAAGCGCAAGGTGATCCGCTTCAAGGACAAGGCCGTGGCCATTTTTCAGCAGAGCTTCGCCAGCGGCGGCCGGGTGTTTTTCATCGGCTCCGGTACATCCTACCACGCCGCGCTGACGGCGGGTTTTTTCTTCAACCAGCTGACCCACCTGGGTATTGTTCCCTGCAACCCCGATCTCTTCCGTTCCGTCTACATGAACAGCCTGCGGCCCGGGGATGCGCTGGTGGCCATTACCCAATCCGGCGAAACCAAGGACCTGGTCGACATCCTGAACCAGGTGCGGGATCAGTTCGCGAAGGCGGTGCGCATCATCGCCGTGGTCAACAATGAAAATTCCACCATTCCCCAGGAAAAGGCCGAATTTTTCCTGCCGCTCCTATGCGGTCCCGAGATCGCCGTCGCCGCCACCAAGTCTTTCAGCGCCCAGCTGGCGCTGTTCTATCTGCTCGCGGCCAGCATGAAGCAGGAGGCTCTGCTGCTGCAGCAGAAGCTGGAGAAGATCAAGCACCTTACCGCTTTCACCCTGCAAGCCTGCGAGGAGGATGTCACCGAGGTCATGCTCAAATTCTTCCTGAAACCCTCCATCCATATCCTGGGGACGTCGCTGATCGGACTGGCCCGCGAAGGGGCGCTGAAGATCAGGGAGGTGGTGCTCAACCATGCCGAGGGTTACGACGCGGCCGAGTTCAAGCACGGCCCCAACACCATCCTCGGCAAGAGCACCATATACTCGTTCACCGACCTGGAAAACGTCCTGGCCGACATGGCCGATTTCAGCCGGCGCCTGCTCCTGGAAGCGGATGGCCGGAAAGGCGAGCGGGAATCCATCGCCGCCAAGTTTCTCGATTGGATCCGTGACTTCAAATTCAACGATTTCAGCAGCGAAATCGACAACGATCCGGCATTGGCCGCAGGGCTGATGAAACGCTGCCAGGATCTATATCGCCAATTCAAGGGGCAGGTCAATGCCGAAAGGTATTTTTCCAATTACCCGTTGATCTTCATCTGCCCGCCCGACGAGCGCGATATCCGCATTACCATCTCGCAGATCCACACCCATAAGATCCGCGGCGCTGATGTGGTGCTGATCGCCGAGGAGAATGAGAATCTGAGGAAGGCGGTCGAGGGCAGGCCGGCCGGGATGAATGACTATTTTTGCAAATATATCCGCATCCCGCGCAGCGGCGACAGCAATATTTTTATTTTTCAGGCCGCCGTGGTGCTGCAAATGCTGGCCCTGAAAATGTCGGTGGCTAAGATGAAGTACCTCAACCGCGTCCATATCGAAAACCACGGCGTCCATCCAGACGTTCCCAAGAACGTCTCCAAGTCAATTACCGTGGATTGAAACTCTCAGCGCAGCTTGAGGCGCAGGAGCCACCCCGGCGTCATCCCCGGCGGCGAGCTGTTCCGGGCGCGCAGTTCGAGCTGGTAATTGAAGCGGGTTTTCAATTTCAGGAAGCGGGGCTGATCCCAGCGGAACTCGCCATCCGCTCCGGGGGGCATTTGTCGTCGGCAGTTCGCCTCATCAAAAAGAATGGCGGACATTTCCAGCGATTCCACTGCCGAACGATTTTGCACCTGGATTTGCATGGACCTGAGCGGGAGCAGGGTTTCGATGCGCAAGCGGCAGCGGTTAACTGAACTCAGCCAGGTTGCTTCTTCACTGCCGGCCCAAACGGCCGGGTGCTGGCCAGCGAAAAGATTCCGAAAAAAATCAGCACCGGAGTCAGGCTGCGGCGCCGGGTGTTGCTACGCCAGCGGGTCAGGGCGAAACCGACCAGGAGCACGAAAAGCGCCAGGCACACCGGGTTGGGCAGATAGCCGCGGTTGTCGGTTTTGATGTATGAGGGCAGCAGGGCCGGCAGATCGATCCGGCTGTTGCTCCAATTCTGAAACATCAGGCCCGGGCGCAGCAGCGTATCGTGGGTCGTCGGCTGGTATAGGGTGAATGGTTGAGTGATTTGATAGACGGTGACGAAAAGGGAATAGAGCGGCAGGCTGAGAAATATTTTTTTAAAAAAAGGGTTGCGGCTTTCCCGGTAAAAGATCACGGCAAAAAGCAGCAGCGCCCAAACAACCGGGGTCAGGTAGCGGCCTTGCGGGCAATAGCCGGGGCGGATGGTCGAAAACGCGTGGTTTAAAACGAAAAATACCGCCGGCAGGGCGACCAAGAGATGCAGGCGGTAGCGTTTGCGATTCTTCAGGGCCAGCAGCAAGCCGGGAAAGGCGAAAAAATAAAAGGGGTTGTAGAGCAGCAGACCGTCGCGCTGGTCGAAGAAATAGTCAAGCAGGGTTTCCCAGCGCATGTTCAGCGTGATCGTTTTCAAGATGGTCTGGTAGAGCGCTTTGGACTCCGCGGGACTGAGCATGCCGTAATAAACGGAGTTGGGCGAAAAGTTTCCGTAGGCGTGATACAGGTAGCCAAAGAAGAGGGCCTGGAAAAGCAGCGGGAAGACGATCAGCAGCAGGGCCGGGCGGAACTTTTTTTTCCAGCTCCAATAGGCGAAAAAGCCCAGGCAGATGGGGTAGATGAAAAGGACGTACTTGACCCCCCAAAATATGGTGCTTCCCAGCAGCAAGCCGGCCCAGAGGCATAGGCTTTCTTTTCCCCGGACTTTGAAAAACAGCAGGTACAGGGCGCTGAGGATCAGCAGCAAGGCCTGGACTTCCGGGAATATGTGAATCGAATAAAAAAAGACCGGGGCGGACAGGCTGAAGACCATGGTGACAAAAAAGGCCAGGCTGCGCGAGTGCCAGAGCCTGAGGCAGAAAAGGTAGACCAGCACCGCCAGCAGGGCGCCGAACAGTCCCAGGAACGAGCGCAACAAAAAATAGAGCCAAGGCGGGGAGAGCTTGAAAAAAAAGAAGGGGACCAGGGTCAGGGAAACGCCCGGCAAGTGGTAGGAGTAGATCTTTTTTAAACCCTTGCCAAAGGTGCCGTGGGCGGCCAGTTTCTCGACCTTGAGAAACTCCTTGAAGCCGTCGCGGTAATATTGGTTGAAGACGTTGAGGTCGCGGTCGCGCGCCAGGGACTGGCTGATGGCCAGGTAATGCGGCTCGTCGCCCACCAGCGCCACTCCCTTTATGGTCAGCAGGGCGGCGGCGAGGATGCAGAGCAATTCCGCGCTGATGAAAATAGCCAGCAGCCTCTTGCGCAAAGTGCGGGAATTGAAGTACAGCAGGAATTTTTTAAGCCAGCGGCCTTGGCGGGCCAAAAAATACAAACTGAAAAGCGATGCCAGCAGCATCAGGTTATGCACGCGTGAGCTGAAATCACCGCGATCCCAGTAAAACAGGCGCATCGGCCAGATTAGAAGACCGGCGGCGATGGGGAAAAAGCAGTGCCGCCATGACCGCCAGGGAGATATACCGTTCAGCCGCAGCAGAAATGGCAGCAGGCAAAGGGCGGCGGGCAGCAGCCAGAGATAGCCGCCAGGGGCGCGGAAAATGAAAAAAGTGATCATTCCGGCCAGGATGGCCAAGTCGCCGGCCAGGTGTTTGGTTTTTTCCGGCATGGCGCCCGCGCTTAGACGAGTCTCTCCTCGATGGCTTGGGCCAAATCGATGGTCTTCAATTTCTCCCGACCGGTCTCGGCCAAAGCGTCATTGAACATGATGGAACAGAAAGGGCAGGCGGTGACAATGATTCCCGCGCCGGTTTTTTCCGCTTGGGCGATGCGGCAGTGGCTGATGCGCTGGCCGGTTTTTTCTTCCTTCCACATGCCGCCGCCGCCGCCGCCACAGCAAAAACTGGTCTGCCGGCTGGACGCCATTTCAAGCGGCTGGTGCCGGTTCAGGGTTTGCAGGAGCTGCCGCGGCTGTTCGTAGATGCCGTTATAGCGGCCGAGATAACAGGGATCATGGTAGGTCATTTTCGCGTTGTCGCCAGCCTGTATTTTCAATTGCTTGTTCTGCAGCAATTCGAGCAACAGCTCCGAATGGTGGACGACCTGGTAGTTTCCGCCCATTTTGCTGTATTCGTTCTTGAGCATGTGATACCCGTGCGGGCAGATGGTAACGATCCGACGGAATTGATAGCGATTCAGGGTTTCGATATTCTGCCGGGCCTGGATCTGGTACAGGTATTCCATGCCGCTGCGCCGGGCCGGGTCTCCGCAGCATTTTTCTTCGTTGCCCAGGAAAGCAAAATCAACACCGCTCCGTTGCAGGATTTTCACCAATGAGCGGACAATTTTTTGGGAATGCTGGTCAAAACTGCCGGCGCAACCGACCCAGAGCAGGATATCGGTTTTGCCTTTTTCCGCCAGCAGCGGGATTTGCAGATCTTTGGCCCAATCGCTGCGCGTGTCGGCGTTGATGCCCCACGGGTTGCCCTGATTTTCCAGGCCGCGGTACAGGGTTTGAAATTCCTCGGGGAACCGGGATTCCATCAGCACGGCGAACTGGCGCATGCCCATGATCTTGGCGATATGCTCGTTGAGCATGGGGCAGACTTCCAAGCAGGCGGCGCAGGTGGTGCAGTCCCAGACCTCCTCCTCGCTGACCACCTCGCCGAGCAGCTTCTTCAGCCCGGCCGGGTCGGTGCGGAGCTGCGCGGCCGAGTCGAGCAGGTGGTGCTTCAGCTTCTCCAGCAGCGTCCTGGGCGACAGGGCCTTGCCCGATTGGAAAGCCGGGCATACGTCGTCGCAGCGGCCGCATTCGGCGCAGGAAAAAAGATCCAGCAAATCCTTGCGGCTCAGGTCAGTGATCTGCGGCGTGCCGAATTTTTCCTGCTCTTCCAGGTTGAGCAGTGGAATTTCGGCCTTGACGCCCAGGTTCTTGAAAAGCAGGTTGATGGGCCCGGCCAGCAGGTGCAAATGCTTGGAAAACATGATGAAGACGCCGAAGGCCATGATGATCAGGATATGCAGCCACCAGAGGAACTTGGTCCAGAAGAGAACGGCGCTTGCGGAAATCATGGTTGGGGCTGGAAGGACATGGGAAAAAGCCCAATTGGCGAGGGAATAGTCTTTTGCTGGCCCCAGGGAATACATTTTAAACGCCTCATAGAAAATGAAGCTGACCATCAGGGTGAGGATGAAGAAAAGGACGATGAGCGACTGGTAGGAGGGGCGTTCAAGGCTCTTGACGCGGACAATGTAGCGGCGCACAAAAAAATAAATGACGGCCAGGATGATCAGGCCGGCAAAAAGGTTGGCCATGAAGAGCAGCAGCGAGTAGAGCCCGCCATGGCCGAACAGGCTGAACCCGGCAAAAAAGCCTTCGGCGACATGGTTGAGAGTGATGCCCAAAAAGACCAGGAAGCCCCAGAAAATGACGGCGTGAAAAAAACCGGTGACCGGCCGCTGCGCGAACACCGGGAGCTGCAGGAACACCCGGTAAAGCATCTCCCACAGGCGTTGGCCGGGGTGGTCCCAGCGGGAGATTTTTCGGCCGCGGCTGATCAGGAGAAACTTCCTGCGGAATTCGTTGCAAGCCAGGCCGACGGCAAGCGCGGCGGCGGCCAGAAAGAGAACTTTTTCAATCCATGAAAGCATGGATGACTCCTTGGTGCCGGGGGCGGTTTTTATTCATTTTTGATCCGGCTGAAATCCGGGAAGAACGGCTTTTCCAGGTCGATATGGCCGGCCAGGGTTTTGTTTTCATTGCCGCCGCAGAGAATTTTAACCTTTTTTATTTCCGGAAAATTGTAGCAGAAATTGTCAACGATGAAATAGACGAATTCCAATTCGGCCGCGGTGCCGCCGGGGAAGGCGTTGATCAAGTTGTCATTGAAATCAAGCACCAACATTTCCTTATTCCTCAGGTAAAAAATGCTGCGCAACTGGACTCCCTCCGGCACGGGGATGATGAGTCCGTTGTGGCTGATGAGCAGCAGGCTGATGAATTTCTTGTATAATTCTTCCTTGGATTCCGGGACTTCGATCTCGCGGGTTACCGGCTGCAGTAAAGCAGACGATTCGCTGTGATAAAAAAGTTTCACTTTGATGAACTCGGCGATCGTGCCGTCGGCGACTGTTTTGGTCAGCGTTTCGGGTTCAGGGCGTTCCGTTTTCTTTCGGGAACAGACCACCATCAGGAGCACCGCAAAAAAAAATGCGCCCAGGGAGATCAGAAGGATGTTCCGCGTTTTGGTCGTCATTTGACGATCGTACTGTAATAGTAGATAAACTTGGAGATGCCGTTGAATATAGCAAAAGCGATTTTATCCAGGAATTCCTCGCTGTGCAGCTTTCTTTCTTCGGCGGGGTTGGAGATGAAGGATGTCTCGATCAGGACGGCGGGCATGGCGGTCCGCATCAGGACGCGGAACGGGGCTTGCTTGACGCCACGGTTGCGGGTGCCCAGCAGGTCGTTCAGTTCGTTCTGGATGTA
>JAPKZM010000036.1 GCA_026393775.1 Candidatus Aminicenantota bacterium | reverse complement strand
AGTGCCGTATTGGTGCCCCGCTTGGGGTCGAGCCAGAGGTCGGCGATCTTGCTGAGTGCGGTTTCCGACGAGTTGACCGACACCAGTCGGGTCCCTTTCTTCATCGCCTCCTTGATCTTCAGTTCGGCGACCAGGTTGTTTTCGGTTAATTCGGCGTTCACGGTCATGATGACGTCGGCGTTCAGGAACTCGTCCATGGTCGTGGTGGAGGCGGTGAAGCCGTACGTCTCGTCCAGCGCGTCCAGATCGCGGCCGTTCAGCAGGTTGCTGAAGCTTCCGATCGTATTGGTCTGAAATCCGGCGCGCACCCATTTCTGCAGCAGGTACAGCTCTTCGTTGGACATTCTGGGGGAAGCGACGACGGCGATCGAGCTTGGACCGTGCTTCTTGCTGATGGCCTTTATGGCTTCGGCGGTTTTGTCGAACGCCTGTTCCCACGATGCCTCGCGCAAACCGTCTTTCCCTTTCAGCAGCGGTTTGCGCAGCCGCTGCACATCCAGCATGTAGCGGTAGCCGAAGCGCCCCTTATGGCAGAGGTAGCCCTTGTTATGGGCGGAATCGGCGGTTCCGATGGCGGCATAAGTGGCATCGTCAAAGACCTTGTATTGCAGCACGCAGCCGACCGAGCAAAAATGACATATCGCGTCGTGCTTGCGGGCGGCCCAGGGGCCGGGCTTGATAAAAGGCAGGTTCTCGGCAATGGCCCCGGTCGGACAGGCGGCGATGCAATTCCCGCAGGAGATGCAGTTGGTTTCCAGCAGCTTTTTTTCCATGGAGGGGCGGACAACCGACTTGAAGCCGCGGTAGACGAAGCCCAGCGCCGATATGCGAAGTATTTCCGAGCAGGTCCGCACGCAGCGGCCGCAGGCGATGCATTTGTTGGGGTCGAGGGTGATAAAGGGGTGGGCCTTGTCAACCTTGTATTTCCGGACTTCGCCGATGAACTTCTTCAGGTCCACCTTGAAATCAACAGCGTGCTTGCGCAGATCGCAGTCGAAATAGGCCGAACAGCCGCATTCCAGGCAGCGGCTTGTTTCGGCCTTGGCCTGGGGCGGGCTGAATCCCAGTTCGACCTCGTCGAAAGTCTTCGCCCTTTCTTCGGCCGGAAGTTCCGGCATCTTCTCTTTCGTGATTTTGGTGAAGGTTGAAAAATCGCTGTCCGGGATCTCGCCGAAGGCCTCTTTGCGGCTGATGAACTCCATTGTCTTGCCTTCGGCTTTCCCCGAGCGGATATAATGATCGATGGCATTGGCAGCGATCTTGCCGTGGGCGATGGCCGCGATGGCCACGTCGGGACCAGTGGCCATGTCACCTCCGGTGAAAACGCCAGGGAGGGATGTTTCGAAGGTGCTTTCGCTGAAGACCAGGGTGTTGTACTTGGTCGATTTCAGCAGCGGGTCTTTTTGCAGGCCGCACAGGTCCACGTCCTGGCCGATTGCCGAGATGACGAAATCGCAGGGAAGCTGATACTCTGAATTGGCCAGCGGAACCGGGCTGCGCCGTCCGCTGGCATCGGGTTCGCCCAGCTCCATGCGGATGCAGATCAGCCCCTTCAGACGGTTTCCCTCACGCACCAGTTCGGTGGGGGCCGACAGTTCGATGAGTTCGACCCCCTCTTCAAGGGCGCCGGCGATCTCCATGGGATGGGCCGGCATCTCGTTGCGGGTGCGCCGGTACAATATGGTCACCGTATCCGCGCCGAGCCTCCTGGCCGTGCGGGCGGCGTCAATGGCCGTGTTGCCGCCGCCGACCACCACCACCTTGCCGTATATTTCGGGCTTCCTTTCTCCCTGCAAATGGCGGAGAAAATCGATGCCGCTGAGGACGCCCCCGGTCTCATCCTCGCCGGGAATGCGCATCCCTTTTGCCTTCTGGGCACCAAAAGCCAGGAATATAGCGTCATGGCCTTGTTTTTTAAGGTCTTCTATGGAGAAATCCTTGCCCAGGGCGGCATTGGTCC
>JAPKZM010000011.1 GCA_026393775.1 Candidatus Aminicenantota bacterium | reverse complement strand
ATCGCAACATCGCCGGATCAATCAGGCGTTTAAATAGCAAATGCATATCCTCTTTTACTGCGAACAATACCTCGGATAATTTTTTCAGTTTTTCAAAGGGCATGAAATGCCCAGCCTGGCTCTCGCGGTCCATATTGGCGAACATGTTCTTGGCGCGAAAATAATCGGCGATGGCGTCCTTCACGCGCAGGGCGGCATAGTGGGCATGGGTGATCACGCTGTCGGCCACGCTGGCAAAGACGGCGAACGTCCTATCCGGGGAAAGGATCCTTTCCCACTCGATGGCCTGGGCGGAATCGTACAGCGTTTGCTCCGCCGGACAAGGGAACTCGGCCAAAGGAGCCAGCACCCGCGAAACCAGCCGCGAACAATAGTTGACCCGGTACAGCCCGGCGGCGTCGGCGCTGAAATACAGGCCGCCACCACCGTCCTCAATGTCGCGGGCACCGAGTTCTGCCAGTTCCGCGCTCGCCAATTCGGCAAGGCCGCGGGCCGTCTGGGCGAAAAAGCGGCCGTCTTGCTGGTAGGCGAACATGGAATGGTTTGGAATTATGCGCAGACCGGAATCACGATCAATCGCCCAACTGCAAACGCAAGAAAGCGAGGACCCTGGCCGAGGCAGGGTTCTTGCCCTTTTCCAGCACCCCGGTCGTCTGGGTGCAGAGCGGCCTGCCCGCCATTTTTCCGTGTTTCATTTTTTGCACCTCCACACGCAAAATTGAAAAATCATTTTAAGTAAAAAATCCCTTTATGTCAAAAAGAGATTTCGACAAAAAAATTGACAAAAACCGGCCTTTCAACTAAATAGGAGTCAGCCGAGGCGAAATGGAGGAGTATTGCCCTTAATGACCGAGAAAATTTATCAATCCGACTCCTACTGCCGGGAAAGCACGGCGCTCGTCACCGCCAGTGAATTCCGCGAGCAAAAATTTCTCATCCGCCTTGACCGCACGATCTTCTGTCCTGAAGGCGGCGGCCAACCCGCCGACCGGGGAACCATCAACGGTTTGCCGCTGCTGGCGTTGACGAGCGAAAATGACGACGTCATCCATGTGCTGGACCGGGATCCCGGTCCGGGCCAGGTCAGCCTGCGGCTCGATTTTCCACGCCGCTACGACCACATGCAGCAGCATACCGCCCAGCACCTGCTCTCGCAGGTCGTGCTCAACCTTTTCAACGCCCAGACGCTTTCTTTCGCCATCGGCCCGGAGCATTCCTCGATCGAAATCGGGCGCCCGGCGCTGAGTGAAGAGGAGATCAGGACACTGGAGCTGGAATGCGCCGCCGCGATCTTCGCCGCCCTGCCGGTCCGCGTTTTCGAAAGTGATGAGATTGCCTCCCTGCGCTTGCGCAAACCCCCCAAGCGCCCGGGACGGATCCGCGTGGTGGAGATAACGGGCTTGGACCAGTCGGCATGCGGCGGCACCCACCTGAAGAACAGCGCTGAAATCGGCTTGCTCAAGATCATCCGCACGGAGCGCGTACGCGCCAACATCCGCCTGTACTACGCGGCCGGCATGCGCGCCTTGCGCGACTACCAGCTGAAGCACGAGGTCACAACGAGGCTGCAGCGGGTCGTCACCCTGCCCCTGGAGGAAATTCCGGCCCAGGTGGAGGCCTGGCTCGCGGAAAAAGACGAACTGCGCCGGGCGCTGAAAAAAGCGCAGCGCCGCGAACTGGAAAACGAGATCACCGCCGCGGCCGCCGGCGACGCCGTTCTCGTCATCCGCGAGTTCACCGGCGTTGACAGCGCCGAGATGCGCTTTTTCGCCCTGGGGCTGATGAAGCAGGGCAAGCACGTGCTGGCCTACACGCAGGACCCGCAAAAACACGTCATTATCGGCCGCGGCCGGGGTGATGGCGACCTGCGCACGATCAGCGCCCGATTGTTCGCCTTGCTGGGCGGCAAGGGCGGCGGCGGGAAAAACCTGCTTGAAGGACGGGGCACGGATTTCTCGCGGCTGGACGAGGCCATCGCTCTGCTGCGCGCCACCCTGGTTTGAATCCATCCGCGCCCTTGCAAATATTGCAATTTTCACTATAATAGCCTTTGCCGGCAAAGGAGAAATTCATGGAAGAAAAAATCAAGGCCAAGATCATGGACGAAAAAAAAATGAAGCGCACCTTCCTGCGCTTGGCCATGGAGATACTGGAACGGAACCGCGAGGCCGAAAATCTGGTGCTGATCGGCATCCAGACCAAGGGTGTTTTCGTGGCCCGCCGCATCCAGCAGCTGATCAAGGAACTGGAAAAGATCGACATCCCCCTGGGCATCCTCGACATCACCATGTTCCGTGACGATCTGCACAAGCACGAGCAACAGCCGGCCGTAAAAAAAACTCAGATCGATTTCGCCATCGAGGACCGGGATATCATCCTGATCGACGACGTAGTGTTCACCGGCCGCACCATCCGCGCCGCCATGGATTCGATCTTCGAACTGGGCCGGCCGGCGTCGGTGCAACTGGCCGCTTTTATCGACCGCGGCCACCGCGAAATGCCTATCTGCCCCGACTTCAAGGGCAAGTACCTGCCCACCTCACGCCGAGAAAGGGTGAAGGTGATGCTTAAAGAGATCGACGGCCAGGACCAGGTCCTGATCATGGAGCCCACGGGATTCTAGCATGAGAGAGAAAACCTTCCGGCAGAATCACCTGCTTGGCATCGAGCACCTCAGTGTCGCCGACATCGAGATCATCCTGGAAACGGCCGAGGCCTTCATCGAGGTCAACACCCGCGAGGTCAAAAAAGTGCCGGCCCTGAAGGGCAAGACCGTGGTCAACTTGTTCTTCGAAAACTCGACCCGCACCCGAAGCTCGTTCGAGATCGCGGACAAGCGCTTGAGCGCCGATCTGATCAATTTCAATTCATCCCTCTCGAGCCTGAAAAAAGGCGAAACCCTGAAGGATACGGTGCTGACCCTGGAGGCCATGAACCCGCACATCATCGTCATTCGTCACTCCGCCTCGGGATCGCCCCTTTACCTGACCACTTTCGCCCGCTCCTCGATCGTCAATGCCGGCGACGGCTTCCACGAGCACCCGACCCAGGCCCTGCTCGACGCCCTGACCATCAAGCAAAGATTCAACACCCTGCGCCAGCTGAAAATCGCCATCGTCGGCGATATTCTGCACTCGCGCGTGGCCTTGTCCAACATCCTGCTGCACCAGAAAATGGGCAACGAGATCGCCCTGGTCGGCCCGCCCTCACTGGTGCCCATGGAGTTCGAGAAGTTGGGCGCCACGGTCTATTACGATATCCGCCGCGGGGTAAAGGACGCCGATGTGGTCATGATGCTGCGCGTGCAGGCCGAGCGCGGCGCCCACAATTATTTCCCCTCCATCCGCGAATACCGCAACCGCTTCGCCATCAACCGCGAAATTTTTTCTTTGGCCAAAAAATCGGCCATCCTGATGCACCCGGGACCGATCAACCGCGATGTGGAAATCGAAACCTTCATGGCCGATTCCAAACAGTCGGTCATCCTGCAACAGGTGACCAACGGCATTGCCGTGCGCATGGCCGTCCTTTACCTCTTGAAA
>JAPKZM010000119.1 GCA_026393775.1 Candidatus Aminicenantota bacterium | reverse complement strand
AGGGAAACTACGAGCGGCTGACGCGAGCGTTGGCCGGGAATCTGGGGACACGATCGAATGGCACTAGTTTAAGGTTAAGAGGGGCCATTACCTTCGTCTTTTTACGCTTTGTGTGTCATTTTCAAGTCGTTGTATGGAAATTTGCATCATCTCACTAAGGATTTGTTCAAATTTTCGCTTATTATCGATGGCCTTTCGGAATAAATCGACCTGAGCCTCCGAGAGATTCACCGTAATCGTCTTTCCGTTTACTTTTCTTGTCCATTGATAATAGGGGCCATATTTCTTCCGATCGATTTGCTTTTTGGAAGCCTGCCCGATGATCGTCCTTTCGGTGATGGTTCCCGGTAGTACCCGTCCCATGCGACTTAGCTGATCGGCGAGCTGCGCGTACCGTTTTTTCAGATTCTGTTGAGAGGGCCTGTCCGTTTTACGTTTGAATATTATCATGGTTTATGCTACAAGTATTATACCTTGTAGCATAAATCAGACCCCATTGCCAGGAGATTCTTTATGCCCTCCGGATATCGCCTCTTGCAGAATCAGATCACGCGCCTAAGAACAAAAACCGTCGACGAGATCCTGACCCTTTGGGGTCCATGGACTCACCTCACCGAGATATTGGGAACCCCCAAAAGAATGCGGCTCTTTCCCCCCTCACAAACATTCTGGTTGTTCCTCTCTCAGGTTCTGGAGGCCGATCACTCCTGCCGAACGGTGGTCCGGAAATTTTTATTGTGGCTGACCCTGAAAACGGGAAAGAACGCCTCGCCCAACACCGCCTCCTTTTGTAAAGCCCGGGCGCGATTGCCTCAAAAAGGTCTCGAATTGATCCACCGGCGGCTGACCAACGAGATTGAGGCCCAAACCGCGGATGATTTGTTATGGCGGCAACGCCGGGTCAAAATCGTGGACGGCACCGGTCTGTCTATGCCGGACACAAGGGCCAATCAAAAAATCTATCCCCAATCCAAAAGACAAAAACCCGGATGCGGCTTCCCGGTAATGAAACTCGTCGCGGCCTTTTCCCTGGCGACCGGCACGATCATCGGCTTCGTAAAAGGCACGCTGCATGACGCCGAACGGATTCTCTTTAAAAATCTTTGGGGCCTTTTCGAACCGGGAGACGTCGTCCTAGCTGATTCCGCTTTTTGCAGCTATGCCGATTTTTATTTCCTGTCACAGAGGCGCGTCGACTGCGTCATGGCCAATCATCATCGCCGCACCAAAGGTCTCGAATTCGTCAAGTCCCTCGGAAAGGAAGATCGGCTGCTTTATTGGATAAAAATGAGGCCTTGTCCGACCTGGCTCGAAAAACGCCAATGGGAGAAGGTGCCGGAGAAACTCTTGATCCGGGAAGTCAGCTTTAGCGTGACCGTCAGGGGCTTTAAAACAAAGAGGATAACCTTGGCCACCACGCTTTTAGATCAACGCCAATATCCCAAAGAGGACCTGGCACAGCTTTATCGGCGTCGATGGATAGCAGAGTTATATTTGCGGGATATTAAAATCACAATGGGCATGGACATCCTCCGATGCAAAACCCCGGACATGGTGCATAAAGAACTGATCATGTACATTATCGCCTACAACCTGATTAGAGCTTTGCTTCTTCAAAGCTGCATAATTATGCAGGTCCAAATGGATCGCCTATCCTTCAAAGGTGCCTTGGCCATCTTGCGACAAGCAAATTCATCTATGTTACTGCTAACCCAACTTCCGCACTCGGCCGATCGATTTTAGCTCTTTTTTGACCTTCTGTTTCTAAAAGCCTTTTAAATTCAAGGAAGGTGACTTTAAATCAGCTAAATAGTGACTAATTAATATAAGATT
>JAPKZM010000014.1 GCA_026393775.1 Candidatus Aminicenantota bacterium | reverse complement strand
GGGGGGGACGGGCGCCGAAGATCAGCCGGCCGACTGTTTTCAAGTCGGGCCGCTTCTGAAAGTCCTTTTCATGAACCAGGAAAAACTCCTGCTCGGCTCCGACCATATTTTTCACCCAACTGGAACGCTGGTTGAACTTGGCCAGGATTTTGAGCGAGGCATCGTTGATCAGCCGCAACGAACGCAGCAGCGGCGTTTTTTTGTCCAGGACGCATCCATTGTAGCCGTAAAAGACCGAGGGGATGAAGAGGACGCAATTTTTGCGGTTTTTGACCACAAAGACCGGGGAACAGGGATCCCAGGCCGTGTAACCGCGGGCCTCGAAAGTGGAACGCATGCCCCCGTGGGGAAACGACGAAGCGTCGGGCTCGCCCTTGATCAGGTCACGCCCGGAAAAGCGGGATATGATCTTGCCGCTGTTTCCCCATTCCAGGAAGGTGTTCTGTTTGCCGGCGGTCAGCCCGGTCAGGGGCATGAACCAGTGGGTGAAATGGGTGACGCCCATGGCCTCGGCCCAATGCTTGATCGCGCGGGCCAGTGAATCGGCAACTTCGGAATCGAGCGACTTTTTCTGGTCCACGGTGCGCATGAACTTTTTGAAAATCTGCGGCGGCAGGGCCTGTTTCATCTTCTCCAGGTCGAATACGTGGCTGGCAAATTTTTCGTTCATCTTCCCTCCAGACAATCATAATTAATTCTACAATCTTCCCCGAATTAACCTTAAGAGCCTTATAGCAAATTCTAAAATTTGTTAGCTTTTCAGAACAAATTTTGAATTTGCTATCTAAGGCTCTTATCCCCCCTTGCAGGGGACTTCGCAGCTCTGCTGGGTCAGGGATATTGTCAAATTAAAATCGTTTTATATCCGATTCTGAGCCGCATGTCAAAAATGTTGAAATTTCTGCCGTTTCCAGTAGAATGGGGAGATGAAAACTGATGGCGAAAAAGATAAGAATAAATCCAAGTTCTCATGCTGAATAAAATCAAGGAGCTGGGCAAGGATACGGCGATATACGGCATCTCGACCATCGTCGGCCGCTTCCTCAATTTCCTGCTCGTCCCCTTCTACACCCATTTCATCTCCCGCACCGACATGGGCATCTACACCAACATCTACGCCTACCTGGCCTTCCTGAACATCTTCTATATATACGGCATGGACGCGGCGTTCATGAAATACAGTTCGCAGGCCGGACCGGAAACCAAGAAAAAAGTATTCTCCACGGCCTATGTTTTCGTCACCCTTTCGACCCTGGCCCTGACCGCTGTGCTCCTGCTGCTTCGCATTCCCTTCGGCCAGCTGATGGCCGTCCCGGCCCGTTACTCGCGCCTGATCTATTACGTCATCCTGATCCTGCTCTTCGATACCCTGTCTCTCGTCCCCTTCGCCAACCTCCGCCTGGAGCGTAAAGCCGGGAAATTCGCCGCTTTGAAACTGGCCAACATCCTGGTCAACCTCGGGCTCAACCTGCTGTTCTTCCTGAAATTCCATTGGGGCATCGAGGCCATTTTTGCCGCCAACCTGGCCGCGTCGGCCGTGACCCTGCTCCTGCTCGCGCCGGAAATACTCAAACGGCTGCGGATCCGCATCGACGGCATTGAGTTGAAAAAGATGCTGCGCTTCGGGCTCCCCTACCTGCCGGCCAGCCTGGCCGCGACCATGGTCCAGGTCATCGACCGGCCCGTGGTCCTGGCCATGACCAATGCCGACACGCTCGGCCTTTACCAGACAGGCTACAAGCTCGGCATTTTCATGATGCTGGTCGTATCGATGTTCCAGTACGCCTGGCAGCCTTTTTTTCTCAATAACGCCAGGGAGAAAAACGCCAGGGAAATTTTCGCCAAGGTGATGAGCTTGTTCGTGCTGACGGCGAGTCTGTTGTGGATCGTCATATCCCTTTTTATAGAAAACCTGGCCCGGCTCCAGATCGGGCCCGGCCGCACGCTCATCGAAGAACATTTCCTGCCCGGGCTGGTCGTGGTGCCGATCATCCTGCTGGCCTACCTGTTCAACGGCATCTACGTCAACCTCCAAGCCGGATTGTACATCGAAGAAAAGACAAAATATTTTCCCTACATCACCGGCGCCGGCGCCCTGGTAAACGTGGCGGTCAACCTGCTGCTGATCCCCATCCTGGGCATCGTCGGCGCGGCGCTGGCCACCCTGGCCAGCTACCTGGTGATGGCCGTCGCCATATTCGTTTGCGCGCAAAGGTTCTATAAGATCAAGTACGAGTATGGCAAGCTGCTGAAAATACTGGGCGCGGTCCTCGCCGCCCTGGTCCTATACTATTACGGATACTATCACGCCATGCTGACGCTCGCCTACAAGGGGGGACTTTTGCTCGCCTTCGTCGCGGCGCTCCTGGCTCTGGGCGTGGTCGAGAAAAAGGAAATTTTCCGCCTGGTCAAGACCCTTTTGCGGCGGGGATAGTTTTTCGGACTCCCCGAGCAAAACAAGTTAAAAAACAGGGATTAATCCCCCTTAGGTGGCAGACAAATCATATCCACCAAGATAGGTGGATGATTTGTGGTGCCCCCGCCTTCGGCACCCCCCTTAATTGCTCTCACTATGATTTCAATCAGCACCGACAAGCATTGAAATCATCCAGTGAGACAACCCTCCGGGTATGGTGGGATATGGGTGGATCAATGTATCTAAGCAATTCTAATTTTATTTAGTTTTATTTCTTTTTCTTCCGGCCCAGGATACCACCGCTCAAGAACAAGCCGGCTCCCAGCACAAAGCCGAAATTGTACCAGCCGCCGCTGTTATGAACGTCATAGATGCCGACCTTGCCGCTAAAAATGGAAACGATAAAGGTGACCGGTGCGATCAATCCATGCCACACGCCCAGCCAGAAGCCGGCAACTCTTCCGTCGGCATTGGGCGTGCGCACGAGCCGGTTCGGTCCGGGCGCGCATGAAGACAGGACCAAAACCAATAAAATAATCATTGCCATAGCAAATACTTTTCTCATGTGTTCCTCCTGGAGCCTTTTATTTCATGGGTAAAAAGGATCAGAATTTTATTCGGCCATTATTCGCGGTTGTTGGTGAAAGCGGTGATCAAGCGGTTGCGGATCTCAATGTAAAGCGGCGGCACTTTTTCCATCAGCTGCCGGCAGTAAGCGGTCAGATAGGCTTTGGCTTTTTTTGGATTGACCGCATAAAGGCGCAGGGCTTCCTTTTCCACTTTTTCCTGATCGGCAAAGATTTTATCTTCGAAAGGCTGGCGCCAGGCCAGGACTTCCTTGATCGCGTCCTGGAAACGAAGGTTGCACAGGTTGTCAACGAAATCGATGGTCCAACGCGCCGAAGCGTCGCTGTACTTTTCCGGGTCATACGTCTGGTAGCTTGGCCCCGTGTCGCTGCAGCCGGCATAGATCGGCACATAAGGGCTGATGTAGGGATTGTCCTGATAAACCCAGTAGAGGCCGCCGATGGCCGCCGGCAGCCAGCCGCGCAACTGGCAGACCATGCCGTAATGGCCGCGGTGGCGGGCAACCATGCGGCGGTAGCTGAGCTTGAGCAGCGCCCGCAAGTCGCTCATCGGAAACGGAGTAGCCAGTGGACTGACCTTGAAGCCGCCCTTGCCGTCGGACACCAGCCATTGAGGCTGGGCGGTAAAATCGTAGATTGTCCCCGCAAAAACCGAGCGCTGGAAGGCGATCACATCGTGCACAGAGATCTTTTTCTCCGGGGCGGCTGAAAAAGGGTACAGGGAGAGTGGTTCTACGCATTGATAATAAGGATTGATGGTTTCATAAGGGTTTTTGTCCAATTTTCTATCGGGCCATCCTGCCAAATGGGGCATGAAAGTGGTGTAAAAAAGCCAGAAACGGCTGGTTGCGAATTCGACCGGAAGCGGAGCGTAGGTCTCCTGCCAGATGAAGGGCTTCCCCGAAGCAGGTTTGTACCAGCCGCGGTCGACAGCTTCCTGCAGGTAGTTTGCCGAAACCATGAAATTATCTTTGTCTTCCGGATCGATTTCCTTGATGATGCTCCAGTTGGGGATCATCAAGGCCTGGTCGTCGCCAATACGCTGCGCCGCCCAGATGGCGCCGGGTTTGCCGCTTTCCCTAGTCCAGCCCGGACCGACGCCGAAAATTTCCATAACCCAGGCTTCGTCAGGATCGCCGACCACCAGGTCCTCGCCTCCGTCCCCGCTCGAGGGCAGAAAGCCATAGGTCTCCATGAGCGTGCCGATGAGTTGGACGGCGGCGCTCGCTTTTTTACAGCGCTGCAGGGCGAAAACCTGCGCCTGCTCCACGGTCATGATCTGCTTTCCGGTTTCACGGCTGCTAACCAGTTCCTGGCGCTGGCTGTTTGTACTCTCAGCGATGGCCAGCTGGTACTCGTTGATATGCGAGTAGGCCGAGTGGATATAGGCATAGGTTTCACTCACTTGCGGGATGGTGCCGAGTACTTCGCCATCGTCACGCAACGGGCGGCCGAGGTCAACAATGCCCCAGTAAACCGGTGCTGCTTCCCCCGCTTTGTGCCTGGCGGCCGGCACAATATAGACGCGCGAGTTAGGCCCGCCATCAGTATGCGACAGGATCACCGAACCGTCGGCCGAGGCTTTTTTACCCACGGCAATGATGGTGCAGCCGTCATCTTCAGCGGCGGCCGCAGCGGCCGGAATCGTTAAAATGCATAACCAAAAAATCAGGATGGAGAGGATAATTTTTTTCATGCCCTTATTTTAGACGAACCCGGAACGGCTGTCAAAGTCCAGGAAACAGGGCCATCCCCCTTCCCGGCCGGTCCCCTCAAATGGTGTATCCCAGGCTTAATTCCAACGCCCAGACGGGAGAGCGCAGATAGGAATGATGGCGCGGCCCGCTGCGGTCGTCAAAGAGATCGGTAACATCAATGCCCTTCCCCGGCCCCTTGGCGTACAGGAAGCCGATGAAGCGGTAGATGAGGCTGCCGCTGAAAAACATCCGGGAAGAAACCGGCAGCAGCAGGCCCGCCCCAATGTTGGCGCCCACTCCAAGGTAGGTGGCGTTGACCATGTTGCCGTTCTTGTCCGCCGCGTTGTCGTCCACCGTCAGCCAAGGAAAATTGAGGCCGAAATGGATGAAGACTTTCGCCACGGGGCTTTTCAGCAGGAATGTTCGCGAGTTGATCTGGACCAAGCGCGAGACAGCCGTGCCGTTCCGGCCCTGGAAGGTCACGTCGTGTCCGGAGACCAGGTAGGAAATCGACCACAAGCCGGAGCGGAAACGGCGGCCGAAGCCGACGCCGAAACCGAGGCTGTCCTTGACGCGGGGGACGTAAAAAACCTGCTCGGCATTGCCCAGGACCATGCTGCCGTTAAGGTCGCGATGGCTGAAGGACAGATACTGGGTGGTCACCTCTAAGAACAGCGAGCCCCCCTCGACCATGGGCTCCTTTTCGCCCTCCGCTTCCTGGGCCCGGCCGACCAGCGCCAGCAACAGCAACAGCGACAGCGCGTATAATTTCCGCAAGCGTTACTTGCCCGCCTCGGTGCCGACCGGCGGCGCCGCGGCGGCCGCTTCGGTTGCCGTTGGCAGCAAAGCCTTTTCCCCGGCGATCTCGATGAGAACCTCGACGAACTCGGCCAGGGTGGAGACATCAAAACTGTGGTTGATGGTATAGACAAGCCCGGTGGCGGAATTTTCCCAGACATGGCAGAAGCCCTTGCCGCGGGCCATGATGGCGGCGATCTTCTCCAAGGCGGCCGGCGGGGCCGGGATCAGGGTCTTGTTTTCACGCAGGATCTGGGCGATCAAGCGCGGCAGGATGGGGCTGGCGTAGCCGAAACCGTTGCCGCGCCGGGGCATCTTATAGGCCATGGTCTTGAACTCCGCGCTGTCGCTCAGCCGCCCGCTGTCTGAATTGAAAACGCCCTGGACCAGTGAACCCAGCGTGGCCGCGATCAGCCAGTCACCCTTCTGGGCGATGGTCGGTTCCAGCGGAAAGGGGGTGGGCAACCTGGGGAAGCTGATCTTTTTTATTCCGCCTTCATCGCGGATCTGGGCCTTGCCCGTTTCGGCCAGCTTGCCCTTGAGCAGGTCGAATAGGTAGGAGTCTTTGACTTTGATAAGTAAGGCGAATGGCGGTGTCATCGCTGAGCAGATCCAATTCATCCAGGTAGCGGGGAGTCGGACCGGAGATATTCCAGATCAGCCCCTGGTTGCGTCCGGGGCGATGGAAGATGACGACGCGGTTGCGGTGCAAGCCCGGCTGGAGGGTGATGGAACTGAATCCCAGGCCGCCGATCTCCTCGAGTCCGTAGCCCTTGAGCAGCATGTTCAACACATAAAAAGCCTGGGCCGTTTTATCCTGAGGTCCGGTCGCGGCCGGAATCAGCTTTTTTTCAAGGTTGGCCAGCAAACGCGTAAAAGCCGCCGTTATTTTTTCGGTATGCAGATAGGCGAAAGCTTCGCCGCCCTGGTCCAGCTTGGCCGTCACCTGCCAGTAGGTATTGTCCTCGGCCGAGCGGTTCCATTGCGGAATGACGACCTTGATCACGGCCCAGGTCGCCGCGGCGCCGATCAACAAGGCGCAAAGCGCCAGAATAAGTGTTTTTTTCATTTTTCACCTCACCCGGTCATTATAGGCAGATAAAATAAAATTGCAAGGCCGTCAGCCTTCCAGCGCCTCGATCTTGATCACCAGCTCATCGTTCCGGATCGCGATCCTGGCTGTGCCGCCCTTTTTCAGGCGTCCGAAAAGAACCTCGTCGACAAAATGATTCTTGATTTTTTCCTGGACCAGGCGTCCCACTTCACGGGCGCCGAAAACCGGGGAAAAACCGCGCTTGGCCAGCCAGTGGTAGCAGGCCGGACTGACCTTCAGGGTCACTTTTTTTGCCGCGAGCTGAACGGCGAATTCGTCGATCATTTTTTTAACGATGCGCGTGACCACCGCCTCGTCGAGGTGGCTGAAGGTGACGATGGCGTCGAGACGGTTGCGGAATTCGGGCGAAAACAGTTTTTCCACGGCAACGGTCACCGCGCCGGAAGCAACCGCGTCGGAAAAACCGACCATGGTCCGGCCAATCTCCTTGGCGCCGGCATTGGAGGTCATGATCAGCACGACGTTGCGAAAATCGGCCTTACGGCCGCTGTTGTCGGTCAGGGTGGCGTAATCCATCACTTGCAGCAGGGTGTTGAAAATATCGGCGTGGGCTTTCTCGATCTCGTCGAGGAGCAGGACGCAATACGGCGATTTGCGCACGGCATCGGTCAGCAGCCCGCCTTCCTCGTAGCCGACGTAGCCGGGAGGAGCACCCACCAGGCGCGACACCGTGTGCTTTTCCTGGTATTCGCTCATATCAAAGCGCAGCAGGGGGATGCCCAGCACGTCGGCCAACTGCCGGGCCAGCTCGGTTTTGCCGACGCCGGTGGGTCCGACGAAGAGAAATTTGGCCACCGGCTTATCCGCCTCGCGCAAACCGGAGCGAGAACGCTTGATGGCCCAGGCCACTTTCTCCACGGCCGGATCCTGGCCGAATATCCTGGTTTTCAGTTCTTCCTCCAGCACCTGCAGGTTCCTGACCTCGGACACCGACACGCTGCGACGGGGGATCTTGGCGATCTTGGCCACCACCTGTTCGACGGCCTCCAGGCCGATGGTGATCGGACCGCCCTTCTCCGGGGCGTTCATGCGCGCGTAGGCCCCGGCCTCGTCGATGACATCGATGGCCTTGTCGGGCAGGAACCGGTCGTTGATGTACTTGCCCGACAATTCGGCGGCCGCGCGCAAGGTTTCGTCAGTGTAGACGACATGATGGTAGTCCTGGTAACGCGAACGCAAGCCCAGGAGAATCTCATAGGTCTCCTCGACCGACGGCTCGGGGATTTCGATTTTCTGAAAGCGGCGCGCCAAGGCGCGGTCCTTCTCGAAGTACTTCTTGTACTCCTCGTGGGTGGTCGTGCCGATGCAGCGCAGCTTGCCCAGGGCCAGCACCGGCTTGAGAATGTTGGCGGCGTCCAGCGAACCTCCCGAAACCGCCCCGGCGCCGATGACCGTGTGGATTTCGTCGATGAACAACACGGCGTTCTTTTCATGCTGCAGCACGGTCAATACTTTTTTCAGCCGTTCCTCGAAATCGCCGCGGTAGCGGGTTCCCGCCAGCAAAGCCCCCATGTCCAGGGCGTAGATTTTGATGTGGCGCAACGCCGGCGGCACCTGCCCCTGCACTACCCGCTGCGCCAGGCCCTCGGTGATGGCGGTCTTGCCGACGCCCGGATCTCCGACATGGACGGGATTGTTCTTGCTGCGCCGGCAAAGGACCTGCAGCGTCCGGGTCAGGATATCCTCGCGGCCGATCAGCGGATCACACTCGCCGCTGCGCGCCTTGGCGGTCAACTCGAGCGTGTACAGGCTCAGGAACTCCCCGTCCTTGGCACTTGGGGCTTCCTTTTTGCGGCCGCGCGCCCGTTCGCTCCCTGCAGCAGAGCCGTTTACTACCGCTGCGTCTGGAGCGTCGGCCTCAGGGCCGTGGGCGATGATGTTAAGCAGGTTGTAACGGCTGACGCCCTGGCGCTGCAGCATGTAGGTAGCGAACGATTCCTTTTCTTCCATCAGGGCGGCATAAATGTCGCTGATTTCCAATTCCTTCTTTTCGGACGCGACCGTATGGACGATCGCCTGTTCCATCAATTCCTGAAAACCCAGCGAGGCCACCGGGTCGGCGCCGGCCGCCTTCGGTACCTTTTCGTTCAGATAAGTTTCCAATTCCTTCTTCAGCAGTTCGACATTGGCGCCGCATTGGCTGATGATGGCCGCCGGGTTTTCAAAAAAAAGCGACACGTAGAAGAGATGCTCGGGGGTCAGGTATTCGCTGGCGCGGCTGCGGGCATCGGCGAAGGCCACGGCCATGATGCGGTTCAGTTCTTCGTTGATTTCCATTTTTTTTGCCGGGAACCCGTTCAGGCTTCCTCGTAACTGCAGCGCAGCGGAAACTCATGCTGCCGGGCCAGGGCATGCACCTGCGACACCTTGGTGCGGGCGATGTCACGTGAAAAGACCCCGCATTCGCCGCTGCCGCGGCGGTGGACGTCGAGCATGATCCGGGTGGCTTCCTGGGAGGGTTTGGCGAAAATATTAACCAGAATTTCTACCACGAATTCCATGGTTGTGTAGTGATCGTTATGCAAGATGACCCGGTACATTTTCGGCTCGCGGATTTCGCTCTCTTCTTTGGTCTGCAATTCTGCGTCGGAATTAAAAACAATATTCTGGTCACCGCCCATGGTTGGCCTCTGCTCCCGGCTAATTTTAGCCGATTTCTCACGAGCTGTCAACAGACAAATCATCCGCCTATTTTGGTTGCTCTCACTATGATTTTGACAAGTACGGTCAGTTGTCGAAATCATCTAGTGAGACAACTACCAAAAGAGGCGGATCTGATTTGTCTGTCCCCCCGGGGGACCGACACAAATCATCCGCTATTGCTTTCATTGTTTTTACTTTCTATAATGACTTTTCTTTGCCGGACGGCGTTGGCAACTTTGCGGCAAAAGGGGAAACTCATGGACGGAATGGCAGCAAAAAAACCGGCGGAACTGCTCAGGGAGATCGGGTTGGTCGCCGCCGTGGCCTTCGCCATCGGTTCGGTCATCGGCTCGGGCATTTTCAAGAAACCGGGACTGATGGCCTCGCAGCTCGAATCGCCGCTGCTGCTGCTCCTGGTCTGGGTGGTCGCCGGGCTGATGACCCTGTTCGGAGTTTTAAGCATCGCCGAGATCTCGGGCCTGTTCCCCGAGGCCGGCGGCCAGTACATCTATTTCAACAAAAGCTACGGCGATTTCGCCGGCTACCTGTACGGCTGGGCGGTTTTCATAGTCATCCAGACGGGCTCCATCGCCTCCATCGCCTACGTCTTTTCCGATTCCCTGGGTTATTTTTTTAAATTTCCGCGCCTGGCGCCGGCCTGGGAAGCATTCGCCCTGCGCATCCCCTGGCTCGGCTCCATCACCCCGTTCAAATTCATCGGGCTGAAGGGCTGCACCATCCTGCTAATCCTGTTCCTGACCGTGATCAATTACCTGGGCGTGCGCCTGGGCAGTGCCATCCAGGTGATCTTCACCGCCCTGAAGGTGGCCGTCATCCTGGCCATCGTCGCCCTGGCTTTCACTGTCGGCCACGGCAGCCTGGCCAACTTCACCCAGTCGGCCGTGACCTTCAGCCACGGCTACGCCCCCGTTTTCCTGGCCTTCATTGTCGCCATGTCGGGCGCTTTCTGGGCCTACGACGGCTGGATCAACGTCACCTACCTGGCCGGAGAGATCAAGAACCCGCAGAAAAACCTGCCGCGCGCCATGGTGCTGGCCACGATCACCTTCATCACGGTCTACCTCCTGATCAACCTGGCTTACTTTTACATCATCCCGGCCAAGGTCATGGGCGCCAAATACCTGGCCGCCGAAGCCACGGGCCGATCCTACCTGGTGGCCACCGATACGGTCTCATCGTTCCTGGGCGACTGGGGCGGCGGCCTGATCGCCATCGCCATCATGATATCCACTTTCGGCACGACGAACGGCACCCTGATGATGTCGGCGCGGGTCTATTACGCCATGGCCAAGGAGAAATTGTTTTTCCGGAAACTGCAGAACGTCCATCCCCGCTTCCGCACTCCCGGCCCGTCGCTGATCCTCCAGGGCATCTGGACGTCGGTGCTGATCCTGAGCGGCACGTTCGACCAGTTGACCGACATGCTGATCTTCGTTTCCTGGATATTCTACGCCGCGGCGGCCCTGGGCGTCATTATTCTGCGCCGGAAAATGCCGTCCCATGAGCGGCCCTACAAGGTCTGGGGCTATCCGTATGTGCCGGTGTTGTTCATCATCTTCGCCATGATCTACGTGGTCTTCACCCTGTATTCGGACATCGCCAGCTACGCCAGCGGCCGCGCCCCGCTGATCAATTCGCTGTTCGGTCTGCTGCTGGTGGCCGCCGGCATCCCCGGCTACCTGTTCTGGAAGCGGCGCAAGAACAGGACCAGCTCATAAAAAACAGGCGTTTTCGGCCGGCTCTTCTCCCTTGACAAATTTTTTTTGATTGACTACTATTTTCACTTCAACCGAGGAGGCGCAAACATGAACGGAGGACTTACGCTGTGGGGCTGGCTCTCACTGGCCGCGGCCTGGGGAGTGATCCTGGTATTGACGGTTTACTGCTTTACCCGCGTGCTGCTGGCCAAGAAGAAAAAAGAATCTGGATTGGGTGATGCGGGCGGCCGCATGCAATGGGGTTCGCGCATCGGCCTGATCCTGGCCATGGCCGGCAACGCCATCGGTTTGGGCAATTTCCTGCGCTTCCCGGTTAAAGCGGCGGCCAACGGCGGCGGCGCCTTCATGATCCCCTATTTTTGCGCCCTGCTCTTCCTGGGCGTGCCCCTGATGTGGGTCGAATGGTCGATGGGCCGCCACGGCGGCGTCCACGGCCACGGCACCACCCCCGGCATGTTCTCCCTGATGTGGAAGCACCCGGCGGCCAAGTACCTCGGCGCCCTGGGCATCTCGCTGCCGTTTGTCATCGTGGTCTATTACAATTTCATCGAGTCCTGGACCCTGGGCTTTGCCTGGTTCTCCGGCACCGGCAAGTATTTCGGCCTGACCACGCGTGAGGCCATGGGCCAGTTCCTGCGCGGCTTCCAGGGCGTGGAGCACAACCAGTTCTTCGCTTCCTGGCTGCCGGTCATCATTTTCATCGGCATTACCATTTCCTTGAATTATTATTTCCTGCGCAAGGGCATTTCCAAGGGCATCGAAGTCCTGGCCAAGATCGGCATGCCGGTATTGTTCATTTTCGGCATCATTTTAGCCATCCGCGTACTGACCATGGGCACTCCACCTTCGGGGGTCGCTTCGGTGGGCGCAGGCATGGGTTTTATGTGGAATCCTGATTTCAGCCAGCTCAGCCGGGCC
>JAPKZM010000329.1 GCA_026393775.1 Candidatus Aminicenantota bacterium | reverse complement strand
CTGGACGGCAACGTGCGCGACAGCCAGGGCAAGGTCACCCATCCGCCCTATCCCAAGGACTGGTACCAGCGCATCATCAAGGAAACCGGCGACCGCTTCCGCGTGCCGGAGAAAGAAAAAAAAGAATAAACAAAAATCACGGCCGGAACATTCATCTGGCAGCCTAGCGGCAGATGTTACCTATTTGATAGCATGGACGACTGCCCGGTAATGGGCCGGCTTGAGCGGTCCAGCCGGAACTGCCGCTTCCCCCGCGAGACGGGCCAACAGGGAATACGGCGCGCAAACAGCGGTCGAGGCGGGTCGGGTAAGCACTTCAACCTCACGAAAGCCCGCAGCGCGGCATAAACCGGTCAGGGCTCTTTCAGTCGGGGCCCACCAGTTGTTCACGTCACCGTTCAACTCGTTGGTTTCGTAAAATTCGCAAAACGATGCACCTTCATATCCTGGAACGGAGATCGCTTCCGTTTCGATGATGGCGATTTCGCGGGTCACTTGAGCTAGTCTTTTCAAGGCTGCAAACGGGTCATGCATGTGATAGAGAACCCCGAGATAAAAAACGACATCGAATTGTCCCAACTGCTGCAAGTCCATCTCCATCATATCGCCGACAAGCGCTTCAACCCGGCTTTGCAAAACATCTCTAGCCAAATCAAAACCTCTCTTCCCCGGCAATTCATCCGGCCGCCACATTCCCGGGATCTGGTGGTACTGTCGAGGCACGATGCCTTTCTTTTTGCAATCATTCCAATACTGAATCATGGCCGGAATATCCATGCTCCAAACATAATGGTCAAGGGCCAGCACTTTGGCGGCGCCACTTTTTTCCGCGCTGAATGAAAAAAATCCGTCCCAGGCCCCAATATCCAAAACGCTCTTCCCATGCAAATCCGGCAAGCGCATGTTTCCAAGTTCTCGGTCTAGCATTTCCGGAGTTTTCTCCCCCGGTGTCACCACCCCATCCGCCAAACGGATGGAATGCCACCAGAAGGGCACAGCCTTCACCTTTATTTTCAGTTCTTCAATGCTCATCCCGGTTTCAGGTTTAATTCTGTCCATTGAATTATTATACCACAAAGACTTATTGCGAAGACTCCGTTGTTGGTAAAGAACGCTACCCTTGTCTAAAGCAAAAAAAAGGGCAGCCATGCCGGCTGCCCTTTTTCTAGCTGTTTCTAATTCTAATTGGTTCTACAGCAACCCGCGGTTTTTCAGCAGCGGCTCGACCCTGGGTTCGCGGCCGCGGAAACGCTTGTAGAGGGTCATGGCGTCCTCCGTGCCGAGTTTTTCCAGGATGTTCTTGCGAAAGGAAGCGGCGGTTTTCTTGCTGAACAGCGAAGTTTCTTTGAACGCTTCGAAGGCATCGGCGTCCAGGACGCCCGCCCAGATGTAGCTGTAATAGCCGGCCTCGTAACCGCCATGAATGTGCGTAAAATAGGTGGAGCCCCAGCGGGGCAGGATCTCGGGGATCAGGCCGATGCCGTCCATAACCTTTCGTTCGAAGCGGGTGACGTTGACGTTCAGGGCGCTCTCCAGCGAATGCCAGGCCATGTCCAGGAAGCAAGAGGCCAGCATCTCGACCGTCTCAAAGCCCTGGTTGAACAGGCTGCTCTTTTTCAGCTTCTCGACCAGGGCAGCCGGGATGACCTCCCCCGTCTGGTAGTGCTTGGCATAGAGCTTCAGCATCTCGGGCTCGAGCACCCAATGTTCCATCATCTGCGAGGGGAGTTCCACCGAGTCATAGGGGGCGAAGTTGGAGCGGTAGCGGCTGTCGGTGAACAGCGTGTTCAGGGCGTGGCCGAACTCGTGAAAGGAGGTCAGGACCTCATCGATACTCAGCAGCGAGGGCGTCCCGGCCGTCGGTTTGGTGAAGTTGCCGACTAGAGTCGCGAACGGGACGACGCGCTTGCCGTTCTTGTAGAAGGTGCCGCGGAAACCTCCCGACCAGGCGCCGCCCTGCTTGTTGTCGCGGGGGAAGAAGTCCATGTACAGGATGCCCAGCAGGGTGCCGTTGCCTTCCCGGACCTCGGCCACCCTGACATCGGGATGGTAGACCGGGATGTCCTTGCGCTCGACGAACTTCAGGCCGTAAAGTTTCTCGGCCAGGGTGAACATGCCCTGCTGGACGTTCTCCAGCTTGAAGTACGGACGCAGGACCGAGTCGTCGAGTTCGTACTTGGATTTACGCAGCTTCTCGGCATAGTACCACCAGTCCGCAGGCGCCAGTTTGAACCCGCCCTTTTCCTCGTCGATCAGCTTCTGCATCTCGGCCGCCTCGCCCTTGGCCCTCTGCAGGGCCGGCCGCCACACACGCAACAGGAACTCGTTGACGGCCGCCGGCGTCTTGGCCATACGCGTCTCCAGGTAGAAGTCGGCGGGGGTCTTGTAGCCCAGCATCCGGTAGCGCTCCTCGCGGTAGGTGAGGAGTTTCTGCAAGACGGTCTTGTTGTCCTTGTCGTTGTCGCGGTCGCCGCGCATGAAAAAGCAGGCATACAGGGCCTCGCGCAGGTTGCGCTTCGGCGAGTACTGAAGAAAGGGGATCCAGCTGGTCTTCTGGGAGGTGAAAACCCACTTGCCCTCCAGGTTCATGGCTTTGGCTGCCTCGGCCGCCTCGGTAACGACACCGTTGGGGAGGCCGGCCAGGTCGTCTTTGTTGTCGATGACCATGTAGGACGAGTTGGTCTCGGCGAGCACGTTGTCGCTGAATTTCAGCACCAGCAGCGAGTGCTCCTTGTTGATATCGCGCAGGCGCGCCTTCTGCTTTTCATCGAGCAGGGCACCGCTGCGCACGAAGGCGCGGTAGGTGTTCTCCAGCAGGTAGCGCTGCACATTGTCGAGCTTCAGCTTCGCGCGGCGTTCATAGACTGCCTTGACCCGGGCGAAGAGCTTCTCGTTCAGGCTGATGTTGTCCTGGTGGGCGGAGAGCAGCGGCGCCAGCTCGCTGGCCAGG
>JAPKZM010000106.1 GCA_026393775.1 Candidatus Aminicenantota bacterium | reverse complement strand
ATTACGATTTTCTACTGGCCAGCCCCTTCGTGGAAAACGACCTGGAAAAGATCGCCAGCAAGATGGCTCACCTGGTCAAGCAAAACCAGCCGATCCACAAACTGACCTGGTCCAAGCAACAAGCCGTCGAGTATTTCCGCTCGCGCCGGCAGTTCTTGAAGCTGGAATTGCTCGAGGGAAAAGTGGTTGGAGACGAAGTTTCGGTGTTCAAACAGGGCGATTTCGTCGACCTGTGCCGCGGCCCGCACCTGTCGGCTACCGGCTTGCTGAAGCATTTCAAACTGCTCAGCGTGGCTGCCGCCTACTGGAAGGGCGACGAAAAAAGCCATTCCCTGCAACGGGTATACGGCACCGTCTTTGCCGACGCGGAGGCCTTGCAGGAGCATCTGCGGCTGTTAAAGGAAGCCAAAGAGCGAGATCACCGGCTGCTGGGCAGGACCCTCGACCTTTTTTCCCTCCAGGAGGAGGCCGGCCCCGGCCTTGTTTACTGGCATCCCAAGGGCGCCCGCATCCGGCATGTGATCGAGGATTACTGGAAAAAACGGCATTACCAGATTGCCCGTTCCATATCATGATCTACAAATCGACCCAGCGTTCCTATCGCGACCTGCCGCTGCGCTGGGCCGAGCTGGGAACTGTCTACCGCTATGAACGCAGCGGCACCCTGCACGGCTTGCTGCGCGTGCGCGGTTTTAGCCAGGATGATGCCCACATTATCTGCACCCCGGAACAGATCGACGATGAAATTCTACGCGTTCTCGATTTCTCGCTCGACCTGCTCAAATCCTTCGGTTTCAACGATTTCAAGATCGAGCTTTCGGTCCGCGACCCGCAGATTACCGGGAAATACGCTGGCAGCGACGCCATGTGGCTGCAGGCCGAAGCGTCCCTGGTCAAAGCCCTGACGGAACGCCGTTTGGCATACCAGCGCATGGAAGGTGAAGCCGTGTTCTACGGTCCCAAGATCGACATCAAAATCAAGGATGCCCTCGGGCGTTATTGGCAATGTACCACCATCCAGTTCGATTTCAACATGTCGGAACGCTTCGGCATGAAGTACATCGGCGCCGACGGCAGCGCGCATCAGCCCTACATGGTGCACCGGGCGCTGCTGGGGTCGCTGGAACGTTTTTTCGGGGTTTTGATCGAGCATTACAACGGTTTTTTTCCGTTGTGGCTGGCGCCGGTCCAGGTCGCCATAGCTCCCGTAAGCGACGAATGCCTGCCCTATGCGCGCCGCGTGCTCGAACAGTTGCAGCAAAACGACCTGCGCGCCGAGCTGGACGCCCGAGCCCAGGGAGTCAACCGCAAGATCCGCGATGCGGAAATCCAGAAAGTCCCCTATATTGTCGTCATCGGCAGCCAGGAACAGCTGGAGGGGAATATCTCGTACCGCATCCACAAAAAGGGCGATCAGGGCAAGCTGGCGCTTTCCGCGTTCATCGCTAAAATAAAAACAAAAATAGAGGAAAAAAGCGTAACTTATGAGATTCAGTAAACCCATTCCCAAGAGGAACCCGCATCGGATCAACGAGGAGATCACGGCCAAGGAAATCCGCTTGATCGACGAGGAAAAGAACCAGGTTGGAATCCTTTCCGTCGCCCAGGCCATGGAGATCGCCAGGGAAAAAGAACTGGACCTGGTCGAGATCTCGCCGGAAGCCAAGCCGCCGGTCTGCCGGATTCTTGACTATGGAAAGTATCTCTATGCGCTGCAGAAAAAGGCTCATGAGGCCCAGCGCCATCAGAGGAAAATCCTGGTCAAGGAGATCAAGTTCACCCCGGTCATCGGCGAGCACGACGTCGAAGTCAAGCTGAAAAAAATCAGGGAATTCCTGGCCGAAGGCAACAAGGTGAAGGTGACGGTCTGGCTGCGCGGCCGCCAGAAACGGAAACCGGAGATGCTGGACCAGATGGTCGGCCGGGTCATGGAAATCCTGAAGGACATGGCGGAGATCGAAGCGCCTCCCAAGCGGGAAGGCTTTTTTTGTCATATCATGATCGGAGCAAAAAAAGGAGGAAAAGATGCCAAAACTAAAAACCCATAGAGGCGCCCACAAACGTTTGAAGGTGACGGCCAATGGGAAAATCAAACGTAGCAAGGCTTTCGGTTCGCACTTGTTGACCAAGAAAAGTTCCAAGCGCAAGCGGGGCTTGAAGCAGTCGACCCTGGTCGCCAAGTCTGAATTCAAGAAAATGAAGGAAATGCTGCCTTATTCGAAATAGGAGGACACTATGCCGCGAGTTACGCGAGGAAACAAAAAACTGTTGCGCCGGAAAAAGATACTGACCATGGCCAAGGGATTCTGGGGCGCCAAGCGCAAGAATTACCGCTCGGCCAAGGAGTCGGTCGAAAGGGCGATGACCTACGCCTATCGTGATCGCCGCAACCGCAAGCGGGATTTCCGCACCCTGTGGAACGTCCGCATCAATGCCGCCATCCGCGAGTTCGACATGAGCTATTCGGCGTTCATCTGCAATTTGAAAAAAGCCAATATCCAGATCAACCGCAAAATGCTGGCCAACCTGGCCGCCACCGAACCGGAAGCGTTCAAGTCCATCGTCGAAAAAGTAAAGCCAGCGGAATGATCAATGAACTCAAGAAAGAGATTGAAGGAGTCAAACAGTCGTTTGTAAAGGAAATCGAGCAGCTTCAATCTCCTGAAAATTTCGCCGCCCTGAAAGAGCGCTACTTGAGCAGGAAAAAAGGCATCGTCAGCCAGTACCTTTCCCGGCTCAAGGAATTTGCCGCTGCTGAAAAACCGCTGGCCGGCCAGGCCATTAACCTGCTTAAAGCATTCGTCGAGAAAACCCTGGAGCAGCATGAAGG
>JAPKZM010000210.1 GCA_026393775.1 Candidatus Aminicenantota bacterium | reverse complement strand
GAAAGCAAAATGAGCAAGAAAACAAATATATTTTTTTTCAAATCCAAAAACCGGGCGATGATGTTCAACAAATAAGCGGCCAGGGTGCGGGAAAAGGAAAAAACCCCCATGATGCCGCCGGAAAGATAGTCGGAACATAAGCCGATCACGGATGCGCTGATCACGCTTTTCATGAATCCCGATTTGGTGGCGACGTAAAAGATGACCAGGTAAAGCAGATCGACATTGAGCCGCAATGATTGATAATATTTGGCGATGGCCACCTGGCCGACCAGCATCGCGAGAAAAAATATGTTCCGAAAACGATTATTCATGGGTCAGAACGACCAGTTTCTTCAGCGGTTTATCGACAAAGTATGGCCGGACCAATATTTTCTGAGTCAGATAGTCCTGTTCAATCTGGGTCACCCTCCCGAGCGGCAGGTAATTGGGATAGATCAAATCGGTGCCGGAAGTGATCACTTGGGCTCCCAGAAGCACCGTCTTGCCGGCTAGCAAATACTGAAAGTGGCAGTCCGGACCGTCATTGCCTTTGATCAAACCTTCCAGCATATTGCCTTCGATGTATGCCCCGGTCCCGCCGATGGAGCTGGTAATCAGGCGTACCGAAGCCGAGAACGCCGTGAGCGGTGCGACTATTTTCCCGACCAATTCGGCATCGCTGTTCAGCACCACGTCGTTTTCGGCAAGGCCGGCATGTAACCCCCTATCGATCATGAGCGAGCTATAGGGGAAATTGACGTCCACCGCGATCACGGTGGCCGTGATGAAATGAGCGAATTTCCCCTGTACCCCCTTCGGCACGTTCAGTTCGCGGATTTGTTTTTTCAACGCGTAATTTTCGATTTTCAAATCGATCTGCTTTTTTTTGAGGAGCTGGTATTTCTTAAAAACGTTTCTCAAAAAAAAATAACGGTACAATTCGGAGGAAACGAAATCGGACGATTTCTGGATCGTGAGCTGCACGGGAGTAATCATGTTGGCGATGATGGTTTGCAGCAGCGAATGCTTGTTTCTCAGGATGATCTGGGAAGAAATCAGAATCAAATCAAAGAACAGGATAATGACCAAAACCAGCGATTTTTTTTCAGCGCTGAGTTCGTTCCTTTCCGGATTATAGGGCATTACCGATTTTTTCCAGAAGCGGTAAATTCTCCAGTACTTTGCCTGCCCCTAGGACCACGGAAGACAGCGGGTCCTCGGCGACAAAAATCGGCAACAAGGTTTCCTCCCGGAACCGTTTGTCAAGGTTTTTGAGCAAGGCCCCACCACCGCAAAGAACGATCCCGCGATCGACGATATCGGCCGATAGTTCGGGCGGCGTCCGTTCCAGGGTGTTCTTTACGACTTCGATCAATGCCTGCACCACTCCTTCCAGGGCTTCACGGACTTCGCTGTCATTGATACTCAGGGTTTTGGGGATGCCTTGCGCCAGATCCCGGCCTTTGATTTCCATTTCCAGTGGTTCATCCAACGGGTAGGCCGACCCAATTTTGATCTTGATCTGTTCGGCGGTTCGCTCACCGATCAGCATGTTATATTTCTTCTTGATGTACTGGATGATCGCTTCGTCCATCTCATTGCTGGCGATGCGGATCGACTTGGCAACAACGATGCCTGAAAGGGAAATGACAGCGACATCGGTGGTCCCCCCCCCGATGTCAACGACCATGTTTCCTCCTGGCTCGGTGATTGGCAGGTCGGCGCCAATGGCCGCCGCCATAGCCTGTTCGATTAAAAAAACTTCATTGGCCCGAGCCCGCAGGGCGGCGTCGCGCACGGCCCGCCGTTCCACCTGGGTGATTTCCGAAGGAATGCCGATGACGATGCGCGGTTTCAGGAACTGATTTCCCGTCCGCGTCCTCTTGATGAAATATTGCAACATTTTCTCGGTGGTGTCAAAATCGGCAATCACTCCGTCTTTCATGGGCCTGATAATGTGCATGTTGGCCGGGGTTTTCCCAAGCATCTCCTTGGCTTCGGCGCCGACCGCCTGGATCTTTCCGGTCTTGTCATCGATCATCACCATGGAAGGCTCGCGCAAGACGATGCCTCTGCCTTTGATATAGACCAAGGTATTGGCCGTACCCAGGTCAATCGCCAGATCAGCGGAGAAATAGTCATACAACTTGGTGAATATCCCCATCAGCACACTCCTTTATTCATTCTGGTCAGGTTCCTCTTTATTCCTCGAAGATCGTTACTTGCTTTTTTAAAACTGTTTCCAGGCCAGATGGAGCCATGGCCCTGAAAATAATCCCCTTGATGCCGATGCTTTTATAGGAGATGGTATGGATGAATCTCCCGTCGTTGTCCAGCTTGATCGGGATGCCCTCGATCGACAGCTGCGCGTTGGCATCCGTGCTGCCCTTGATCAACACCATGTTGCCGCTGACCGAAAGCGAGCTGACCTCGATTTTGGGCGGCGGCGCCGTCATGCCTTTCTTCAGCATGGAACTGCTGATCTTGATGATGCCCATCCTGGACGGAACGGATTCAATACTCCTCGTCTCGTCAAAAGCGGCCACCTCCCAATACAGTTCGTCATACTCGATATAAGGCAATATGTCCAGCACGATGGAATTGCCGGCGACCATTTTTCTGGACAGGATATTATCCCGCAAGGGGGAGGGGTAGAGTTTCAGCAGGTAGTTGCCGGCGCCGCGGACATTTTTCCATTTGAACTGGATGAGGGTATCGTTGAGGTTGATCAGCGGAATCGTTTCGTTCTCAGGCGAGATGGACGGCGGCGGCGGAAAGAGAGCCACTGGGGAATACCTAAGGCCGCCCATGATTTTAAGATACTGCAACTCCTGCAAATGGAAAGGCTTGCCGTTATAATCCAGATCGACTTGACCGGAATAATTCCATATTTCCAACATTCTGTCTTTTAAGCGAATTCTTCCCGAGGTCGGGAGGCGGAAAATATTGCCCGCTTTGAGAAGGGAAATTTCAATGTTCGGCCGGCCCAACTTTTTACTCCAGTAGAATTCACCGTTTTCCAGGATCAATTCCCGGGTTTGGGGAGTATAGTGGATCCCGCCCCCGGGCAGGACCGAAAAAAGCACTCCCTCGAAAAAAAACTCCCAGGCAGTTTGATCATCGGAGCGGAGACGGGTTTCTTCGGCAAAAACCGATGTTCTCACATCCGCCAATTGGGTTTCATCATCATTGAAAAATAAATTGCCTTTTTCAGAGATCCCGGTGATCTGAAGACCCTTGTACGCGGAAGCGTCATTCTCTCCCGGAGCGCCGGGTGAATAATCGGGATGATTCAGCCAGAAAAACGCCATGATGGCGATTAAAAGGGAACAGGCCAAAAAAATCACCCTGAGCTTTTTCATTTTACTATGGTAACAAAATCGCTTGCAAATATCAATCAATGATCGGCTTTATTGTCAAATGACGTTCACTTGCCGATCGTGTCGAAGAACTCGATTTTTTTCAAAAACTTGACTATCAGCACAGCGATTACAAAAAGCGAAAAAAATAAAACACGGTATTCCCTGTTTCTCATATAGAAGGCGATGTTGAAATTGGATTTTTTAGCTTTTTTTATTCTTGGGAAAAAAAGGTTGGCCTCCTTAGCCCAGGCTTCGTATTGCCTGCCGAAACGCTGGTGCATGCGTTTCCTTTCGATGGCGATGAGAAAGGTAAAAAAAGCGAAATAGTAGACGACAAAAATCAGATAAGCGATCATATGGTTGCAGGCGACGGCGACACCGGAACCCAGGATCAAGCTGCCGAAATAGAGGGGATTGCGGGTCAGGGAATAGGGACCTTCAGTGGCCAATTCCATGCCCTTGTTGATGTGCCCCGACGACCAGGCGCGAAAAAACATCCCGGCCATCATCAGGAGGAAGCCGGCGAAAATCGACCTGGCATTGGGAGTGGCGAGACACAGCATGGCTACCAAACATAAAAAGCCGATGAAGGAACGGTACCTAATCAGTTTTTCGGTCAGTTGACTCATCCATTTCCTTTGCCGCGGCAACGATGTCGGCGATCACAATGTTCTTCAGACAAACCATTGTATCACATTCCCGCCGGTAACAAAAACTGCACTCCTGTTCTTGAAAAATCGCACGGCTATGGGGAAACAGCGGGCCGTTGCGTTGGGGCGAACTCGGTCCGAATACTCCGACCGCCGGGGTCCGGGTCATGGCGGCCAGATGCAAGGCCAAGGTATCGCCGGAAATGACCAGCCGCGCCCGGCTGACAAAGCAGATCAGATCGCTGAAATTCATGAAAAAAGCCAGGGCAACCCCGCTCTGCCGGGCCAACGTCGCGGCCATCTCCCCTTCCTGTTTATTGCCCCAGAGCAATACCAGCGGATAATCCGGCTTTAATCCGCCAATGATCTCCAGCCATTGCGAGGCCGACAGGACCTTCGTTGGCCAGCCGCCGCCGATATTGAGAATGACGTAGCGTTTCGCGGGCCAATCGAGTTCTGAAAAAAATTGTTGCAGCCGCGGAGAAGGCGACGGCTCTTTCAAGGGGTATTCCACGGTTTTTTCCCGGATACCCAGCGCGGACAGCAGGTGGATATTTTTAAAAACAACATGCTGTTCCTCGGGGAAAAAAGCGGCCCGGCTGGAATAAAAAAGCGCGGCCATGGGTTCGCGGGTATTCCGGGAACAGAATCCCAAGCGTTTCCCGCCCAGCAAAAATGCCAACAGCGCCGACTTGAATAGACCTTGAAAATCGATCAGCAAATCAAAGCATCGGCGCCGGCGGTACACGAAACCGGCCAGGAATGAGATTTTTGCGAGCACCCCCTTCCGGGATTTTAAATTAAAAACCGCGATTTCATCGATGCCGTGAAAATTTTCCAGAAGGGCGGCACCGGGGGCTTCGGCAATCCAGGTTATCTTCGCTTCGGGGAAATGTCGGCGCAGCAACTGGAAAGCCGGGAGGGTATGAACGATGTCCCCCAATGAAGACAAGCGGATAATGGCGATCGTTTTCAATTTAGCCGTAGATTTCCTTGATTTTTTTTATCAGCACGGAAGTCGAGCGGACTTTCTCACCGCCCACAATGGCCATGGCGCCGCCGTAGCTGCGGACGATCTCCCTCTCGGGAATCGACTCGAGCGAGTAATCAGACCCCTTGCAGTGAAAATCCGGGGTAATGGCCAACAAAACGCGATCGACCCTGTTTTCATCGAAAAGGGTCACATAATCGACGCAGGCCAGAGCGGAAATGATCAGCACCCTTCCTTGTTCGTCGATCAGGGCGCGTGCTTCTCCTTTCAAATCCTTGAGCGAGCGATCGGAATTCAAGGCTACCACCAGGATATCGCCCATGGCTTTGGCCTGCTGAAGATAACGGATGTGGCCGATATGGATCAGGTCGAACCCCCCATTGGCCAGGACGATGGTTTTGGCAAGTTTTTTTTCAGCGGCGATCTTCGCCGCCAACTCCGGCAGCGGATAATACTTATGGCAGGGCATCCAGCAGTTCCTGAAGCCTAACTGGATACGCCCCCTCATGCATGACCACTATGCCGCCGGCGATATTGGCCAGCCGCGCGGCATCCAGCAGAGTGGCGCCCGCGGCCAGGCCCAGCCCCAAAACCGCCAGCACGGTGTCGCCGGCACCGGTGACATCGACGATTTGCGCCGTTCCGTGAATATCCAGGACATTCGCTTTTTGCCCGCGGGAAAAAACCTGCATTCCCTTCTGTCCCCTTTTCAGCACGATGCCATCGGCGCCCAGTTTGTCCAGCAGTTCGGAACCGGCCTGGATGAAATCGTCGTCAGCCAGGAATCTCCGCTGCGGAAAAATGCTTTTGATTTCCGGCTCATTGGGCGTGGCCAGGTTCACTCCGGAAAAATCAAGCAGATGGCTGCGTGAATCCACGGCGCTGATCGTATCAGGGGATTCCTTTCTGAGCGTTTTAAAAATTGCTGGGGTAACCGTTTTGCCAAGGTAGTCGGAAAGGATCAGCAAATCGCAATCCCGGACGACAGCCCAGAGCGCCTTGACCAGTTCGCGGTACGATTCCTCGCCGATGTTGTCGGGGGGCAGGGTGTCGATGCGCAGGATCTGTTGTTTTTTGGTGTTATCGCCGCCAGCCAGGATGCGGCTTTTAAGGGGGGTGCGGAAACGATCGACCGACACCAAATGATCGGTACTGATCCCCTTTTTGACCAGCAGCCCGCGCAGCTTGTCACCAGCGGCGTCCTTGCCGATTAAGCCCACCGGCAAAGGCTGGGCTCCGAGGGTCAGCAGGTTCATCACTACATTGCCGGCTCCGCCCAGGAGATATTCGTTCGCCTCGAATTCGGTGACCAGTACCGGGGCTTCCCGCGAGACCCTTCCGGCCGAAGTAAAGACGTACTCGTCCAGGATCAAGTCTCCCCAAACTGCAATTTTTTTGTTTTTGAAGCGCGAAACGATGGATCGGAGCGTGGACTGCATTCAAAAATATTAGCAAATCGGGTCGCTGGAGTCAAGTTAAATGCCGGGACGCGGAATCGAACCACGGACGCGCAGATTTTCAGTCTACCGCTCTACCTACTGAGCTATCCCGGCATTGGCAAAAATCATAACCCAAAAAGATAAAATAGTCAAGGGCCGGGGAGGGCTTGCCGGGCAGGCGGTCATTTGACTTTGCCGCTTTTGTATGTTAAAAAAAATACAATGGGCAAAATTTTGGGCATTGATCTGGGTACGACAAAATCCGCCATCGCCTACCTCGAGGGCAATATCCCGGAGATCATCCTGACCGTAGAAGGACACCGCCTGCTGCCCTCCATCGTGGCCTTCACCGCGACCGGCGAACGGCTGGTCGGCCAGCCCGCCAAAAGCCAGATGATCACCAATCCGCTGAACACAATTTCGTCGGTCAAGACCCTGATGGGAAAAAAATACTCCGAGGTCGAACCTTACTTGAAGGAATTCCCCTTCCATATCATCAAGTACGGGGATGACCTGCTGCGCATCGAAGTCAACAACCAGATATTTTCGCCGGAAGAAATTTCGTCCATGATCCTGCAGAAACTCAAAGAGGCGGCGGACAAGCACTTGAGCGATCCCATCGATGGCGTAATCATCACCGTTCCCGCCTATTTTAACGATTCCCAACGGCAGGCGACCAAGGATGCGGGGGCCATTGCCGGCCTTAACGTGATCCGGATCATCAACGAACCGACGGCCGCATCGCTCGCCTACTCGATCGACATGAAGAAAAAGTCCAACATCGTCGTTTACGA
>JAPKZM010000273.1 GCA_026393775.1 Candidatus Aminicenantota bacterium | reverse complement strand
GTGGGTGGCGGCACTGGAGGCGATTATCGGGCCCAGGGCGATCTTGATGGGCTTGACCTGTTCTACCGGCCGGGCAAACTTTAAAAAACTCTCCATCATGGCGCTTAAAAAATGGATCTCGCGGTTGATCTAGCCGGTTTTTTCGGGTTCGGCCAGTATGGCTTTGCTGTAGCCCAGAATGACTCCCAGGGAGTTGCGGATCTCGTGAGCCAGGGAAGCGGCCATTTCGCCGAGCATCATCTGGTTGGCGTTCAGGCGCTGGATCTTTTCCTTTTTCCTTTCCTTGCTGACATCCCGGATCACGGCGAGCCGTCCGGACGCGCCGACCGGGACCACATCGGCGACAAATAGGCGTCCGGCGCTTTCGATCTCGGCTGAATCCTTTTTGCCGGCGGCGTTGATAAAGGCCGGGAGCTCCGGATAATCCCGCAAGACGTCATTCAGGGAGTTGTTTTTCGCGGCGGCGAAGCTGCGGCCGAAGCATCTCTGGGCGGCGGGATTGAACAGTTCGATTTTTCCCGCCGCATCGGTGAATATCACGGCCAGGTGAATGGTATTGATGATGCTTTTGTTCAACTTTTCGATTTTACTGGAGGACTCGCTCTGCTCGGCCACGAGGCTCTTCAATTCCAATTCCGATTTTTTCATTTCCAGCAGATAATCCTGGAACGGGGAAATGGAGTCGGCGATTTTCGCCGTATCTTTCCTGCGCAGTTGGAACGCCAGGTAGATGCCGCAGGCGATGATGAAGACCCCCAGGAAAATGATCAGGCCGGCCAGGATCTTTTTCAGCGAGTGAAAAGTTCCCAATTGGACGGAGCGGATGCTCTTTTTGAATAGAAGGCCGCTGTTGGCGTTCAATCGTTTTTTAAGCAGCAGCTGCTGATCTTTCCCGGACTGGATGATCTGCTGGGAATCTTCGCCTCCCGTGCCGGGCAGGATTTGGTCGAAATAACCGGCCGGGTCGAGAGCCGGTTGCTGGCTCCGGTTTTTCAGGATATAAAGCTCGGCCCGCGCTTCACTGGTTGCGATGATATTGGCGATCTCGCTTTTTTCCAGGTTCTTGACCAATGAGTACATGTTGACGAAGACGAAGAGGGCGAGAACCTGGATGATGACGATCAGTGCGATGAAGCTCTTCTTCATGCCAACCGCCACAGCGATCCCACCCAGGCCAGGATGTCGGGGCCCCAGAAAAGAGCGATATAGCTGCCCAGGCTTAAAAATGGACCGAAAGGCAGGGCATATTTAAGGTTTTTTTTCTTCCAGATTATTAGAACTACGCCTACCAGCAGCCCCGAGAGCGAGGCCAGGAAGATCGCCACCACCAGCCGGTTCAGGCCGAGAAAAAGCCCCATCAGCAGGACCATTTTGACATCGCCGAAGCCCAGGCCCTCGAGCTTGCGTACTTTAAGGTAGAAAAAGAAAAATCCCGCGAAAAGCAGCGCCACGCCGAGGCCGCTGAGGATTGCTTCCAGCTGGCCGACGGTCGGATTGAAAAAGGAATAAACGAAAAACAAGGCGGCCCCGCCCAGGGTGAGCTCGTCGGGCAGGATCATATGCTCCAAATCGATAAAGGCCAAGGTGATCAGCAGGCAGATGAAGGCTGCCGTGAACGCAGCGTGCAGCGACAGGCCGAAATGCTGCAGCGTCAGCCAGAAACTGAAGGCGCAAAAAGCCTCGATCAGCGGGTAGCGCAGCGAGATGCGTTCGTGGCACGAATGGCAGCCCCCGCGCAAGACCAGGTAACTGAGCAGCGGGATGTTATGGTAAAAGGGGATGTCTGCCCGGCAGCGCGGGCAATGGGACGGAGGGAAGACCACGTTCTCGCCCAGGGGCAGCCGGTGAATGACCACGTTCAGGAAACTGCCGATGATCAGCCCGAAGACAACGGTCAGCGCCGCTTCCATTTGTATACCCGCTGGGCCTTGACCATGCCCAGGATGGGGTCATAGCGGTAGTCGTTGCCGGAAAAATCCTGGGGGATCACCGTGGCCATGCCCCGGCTCACCAATTCGGCCAAGGTAGCCGGGAAACGCCGGAATTTGTCCCGGAAGCGGGCAATTTTCTCCTGGAGGGGCGGCAGGTCGATCTCGGCCTTGATCTGATATAAATGGTTGAAGGCGGCGTCCCTTTCCAGGCGGTCACGGGCGTGATCATAAATGTCGATCCACATCTGGTACGCCACCTTCGGGTCATCCTGCAGGTAGACCATGTGGGCCTTCATGCGTTTCAGGAAGGAGGGGGCGTCGGGTTTCATGGCGGCGCGGCTGTAATAGTCTTCGGCCTTGGGAAGGTCGTTTAGGTACTTGTAGCAATAAAATCCGGCTTCATGATCGAAGAACCATTCGTCGGGAAGGTTGCGCGAGCCTTTTTCCAGAAGGCGCAGGGCCATGGGGATGTCCTTGGCCTCGAAAGCCATGATCAGCGCGCCGATGATATAAGGTTCCTTGTAGGGCGGGGTGATATCGGTGATGGTGTCGTATACCCTTTCCAGGTAATCGAAGCGGTTGGTGAGGTAGTAGGTGGAATAGAACTGGATGGACCAGATGAACAGCAGGTCGGCGGCTAGGTTGCGATAGCCGAAGGAGAGGACCTTCAGCGATTTTCCCGATGGCAGGGAGACGAAGGTGCTGCGGTCGCCGAAGTAGTCGACGGTGGAATCGTAGCGGTTCTGCATGCCGGCGGCCAGCAGCAGCCCGGACAGGGAAATGACCGCCAGCAGGCGCCCGCGCATTATTGGAATTCCCGCTTGCGGAAGATGAGGATGGTGACGGCGAGCAGCGCCAGGATATAGGCCAGGGCGTATGCGACCGAAAACAGGATGGCCCAGGGGTTGAGCGCGGTGTTCAGCAC
>JAPKZM010000265.1 GCA_026393775.1 Candidatus Aminicenantota bacterium | reverse complement strand
CGTTCAGCAACTGGTGGGAATGATATCCCAATCCCAGTCTAGATAAAGCGCCCGGTCGATGACGGCTTAGGGCCCGCTTCGAGGCTAGACCTCACAACCCTCGATCTCTAATTGCGCCTCGAGGGTGACTCCAAGCCTGCCCCTGTCAACGCAGCAGATATTCCGCTCCAGCAGGCGGTGCATGATCTCCCCTATTAGATTCTGATAAACGCCGAGCTCGAGGTTGAGCGCGCGCCCAACCTTTAAGGCTGCGGGCGGGTTAAAGAGTGCCCTGTCCAAAGATAGTTCCGCCACTACTTCGGACAATTGCCGGGGCAGATCAGAAGGGAGGGTGGCCGTTATTGGCGGTGTGTCGTTGAAATATTCCAGCGCCATAGCCCGCAATTTAATGGTGCGGGAATCTTCCAAGAAGTCCATTTTCAAATCGAGGCCGGTGATGGTGTGGTCGCGTACGGCAATGCCTCGCTGCACCAGTTTACTGAAGCCATTGTAATTCACTTCCAGGGTATAGCTGCCGGGCGGGATGCGGCAGAACATGAAGATTCCTTCCTTGCCGGTTACTGAGCTCAGTTTGTCTTCCAGCTTGGCCCCGGAAAGAACTACCCGGGCGGAGACTACCGGATAATCGAGCAAGTCGGCGATCTTGCCGCGGATTGCCGGCTGAAGGCAGGCTTTTTCCCTTACCTGCGCTAACATTGTTTTACCACCCGAATGCGCATATTTATTTTGTAGCAATTTTGCTGCCATTTTCGCCGTAAAAACCGGGAAACCTGCTATGACATGGGCTTTCAAGCGCAAGATAAAAGTTCCCCCTACTTTTTCAAGGGAACAAGTGTCCCAATTTGGGACGGAGGATGTCAAGAGAATAGCGCCTAGCGTTGGCTGGCTTGAATTTCGGACACTTCGCAGCCAGTTGTCCTATTTTGGGACATCTAGTCGTTTTCTCAAAAAATCATATTGGCAGCGGACTTCGGAGATTTTTCGACTGTCCCATTTTGAGACGATCGGGCAATGGAGATGCTACTCTCCCTGATCCAGAATTTGACGCAGTTTGGCCAGCAAATGGTTGAAATCATAGGGCTTTTGGATGAAGCCCTTGATACCCTGGCTCAAGATCTCGCTGACGCGGCTATCCTGACTGTAGCCAGTGGAAAGCAGGGCCTGGATGCGGGGATTTATTTTTTTCATCTTCAGGAATGCTTCCTCGCCGCCCATCCCCGGCATGACCATGTCCAGGATGACCAGCGCGATTTCCCGGCCGCGTTTTTTATAGACATCGACCGCCTGCTCCCCGTTGGCGGCGAGCAAAACCCTGTAACCATGGCTTTGCAGCACCTCCTTTATAAAGGAACGGATATCCTCTTCATCGTCGACCACGAAAATCAGCTCATCCCTGCCGCGCAGCGTTTCGGTCATAATTTTATCCGAAATTTCCGGCTTGCCGCTGGCCGGGAAAAATGCGCTGAACTGGCTGCCTTGGCCTGACTGGCTGCTGACGGTGATAAAACCCCCATGGCCTTTGGCTATGCCGTAAACTACCGACAGCCCCAGGCCGCTACCCTGCCCGGTGACCTTGGTGGTGAAAAAAGGATCGAAGATCCTGGGCAATACCTCCTTGTCCATGCCGGATCCCGTGTCACTGACCATGATCTTCACGTACGGCCCGGGCTTGGCATCGCCGGGCAGCTGCGGATCCTCCTTGCCGACGTTGACCGCACCGGTCACGATGAACAACCGGCCGCCATTGGCCATGGCATCCCGGGCGTTTACACATAGGTTCATTACTATCTGCTGGATCTGTCCGGCGTCGCCCAGGATGGTAGGCAGCGATTCATCCAGCCTGGTTTCGATGCGGATGGATTTGTCGATCGTATGGCTGATGATCTCCAGAGTTTCCCGGACCAGTTTATTGATGCTCAGCGGCTTGTGATTCACCTTGTCACCGCGGGTAAACGCCAGGAGCTTGGAGGTCAGGTCGGCGGCGCGGATGGCGCTGCGTTCGATGGTATCCACATATTTGAAAAAATCGTGATCCGTATTCAGTTTCGCTTTCAGGAAAGAGGCATAGCCCAGGATCCCGGCCAGGATATTGTTGAAATCATGGGCGATGCCGCCGGCGAGTGTACCCAGACTTTCCATTTTCTGGGACTGCAGCACCTGTTGCTCCAGGCGGCGCTTTTCGGTTATGTTGCGGATTAACACCAATATTTCATTACTACCGCACAGGACACTGCGCGCTTCGAAATATTGCGGCCGCTGATCAATCGTGAGTTCATATTCAAACATCTGCAGCTCGCGGGTCTGCAGGGTAAGGCGGATGTATCTCATGGTCAAATCCGCCAGCTGCGGCGGCAGCACTTCATCAGCCCGCCTGCCCAGAAACATTTCGGGCTTTATCAGGAGTTCTGAGTCCCTTTCCGCCTTGTAATTCAGGAATACCCCATCCTTATCAAGCAGAAATATGAGGTCC
>JAPKZM010000263.1 GCA_026393775.1 Candidatus Aminicenantota bacterium | reverse complement strand
CGACCACCCCGCTGCTGGAGTGGTAGATCGAGTCGGACGCGTAAACGCCCCCGAGGGTCAGCGAGAACAGCTCGGCGCGGTAAAAGCGGAGCGAAACGTTCAATTGCGAAGCGAGGATGAGGTCGAGCCGCTCGTCGGTCTCCTCGTTGAGCGTGACGAGGTAGGTGTAGCCGGCCGATAGGGAAACCGGGCCGAAGACCTTGCGAGCCTCCAGCTCGAAGCCGGTGATCCGGGCGCGGGCGACGTTGATGTTCTGCTTGATGAAGTCGGCGTTGATACGGCTTTCGATCATGTCGCGGATGCGGTTGTGGAAGACGGCGCCGCTGAAAAACCAGTCCCGGTCGTAGGTGAAGCCGGCTTCGAGGTTGGTGCCGATCTCATCGCGCAAATCGGGGTTACCGCCGTTTTCCGGTGTACTGTAGAGGTTCTTCATCGACGGGAAATGCGATTTCTGCGAGAGGGTCAGGTGCACATCGACCCACTCGCGGGGATTGTATTTCACCCCCAGGATGGGATTAAGAGTGGTCTTGTTATCTCCGTCCTGCTTGTTCAAATGATCGAGGCTGGCCCCGACCATGAGCTCGACCTTTTCGCTGACGCGGAAGTGGTCCTCCAGGCCGAGCGAAAAAATCTTGTGCTTGTAATGCTCCCAGGGCTTGTTAACGTCGGACTGGGTGCTGACGTCGTCATCGCGGTAGGAGGCGCTGGCCTGCAGCTGGTGCTTTTCGCCCACGGGGACCATGCCCAGGACGAAGGCGCCCAGGGCGTAATTGTCGTAGGTTGATTCCCAGGTGAGGGTGGAATACTGGTCGTTCTTGTAGGCGTCGAGGACGTTGAAGTGCTTGACGTAGTACAGCCTGGCCTTGATGTAGCCGCCGTCGAGGATGGGAAAGCTGCCGCCCAGGTTGGCCATCAAGCGTTGCCAATCCTTGAAGCGCCAATACTGCTTCTTGTAATAGTCCGTGGCCGTGGGGATGCCGTATTCCGACTGGTAGAAATTGACCTCGGCCATGATCTCGGCGCTGTGGCCGGGGTAGAAATACAGCTTCCCGCCCAGGCTGGTGCGCTCGTAATCGCTGTTCAGGCGCAGTGCGCTCTCGCCGGCATTCAGCCAGTTGAAGCCATTGGAAGCTTCGCGGAAGGCCGAGCCGGTGAACAGGACATTTTTACCGCGCAGTGCGCCGTTGGCATAAACTCCATAAGTTTTCCGGGTGCCATAGTCCAGGCGCAGGGTGAACTGGTTGTTGGCGGGGCGCTTGCTGAGCACGTCGACGATGCCGCCCATGGTGTTGGGCCCGTAGAGAATGGAAGAGGCGCCCTTGACCACTTTGATGGAATCGATCTGGTCGGCGGCGATGGACTTGACGTCGAAGGAGTTGTAGTAGGGCTCGTAGACGGGGATGCCGTCGTAAAGCAGGGTGATGCGGTTAGTGCCCAGGCCGCGCAGCTTCACCCCCCACTCGCTTTTGGCGCCGCTGGAAACATAGGTCCCCGGCGCAGTGGCAAGGACTTCGGTCAGGTCTTTGGGCTTGAAGAGTTCAAAGTTAATGCTTTTCAGCTCCGTGGTGGCGGCATAGGGCAGGTCTTTGGGCACTTTGGCCGTGACCGTCACCGACTCGGTGATCATGGGCAGAAGCTCCTCCTTTGCTTTTTCCTTTTTGGCCGCGTTTTCATCTTCGCTCCAAGCGAAAAAAACACATAGAAACAAACATAGAACCAGAACGAATTTTTTCTTCATGATATGCGAACCTCCCTTTTTTTTGTCGAAAAACCAGGAGGTCGTTCGGTGGCTGGATAAAAAATGCAACGGTTCATCGGGCCTCCTTTTCAAGGTTGGAAGGCATGACCGTTTCCAGTCATACCCTGCCCAGCGGAGCTGGATAAGAGCCTTCGATAGCAAATTCAAAATTTGTTCTAAAAAGCTGACAAATTTTAGAATTTGCTATAAGGCTCTTACGGCCGGCGGGCTTGGCTGTTGGTGCTTTAGCCCATTCGGCTCGGAGTCAGAGCGGGAGTATATTACAAAATAATTTTGTTGTCAACAATTAAAATAACGGGAATAGCGGCGTTTAATCGATGGCCACCATGACCGAGGAGGCTTTGATCACGGCATAGGCGGTCTTGCCTTTCTTGAGCCCGAGGTGCGCCGCCGAATCCTTGGAGATCATAGCAACGATCTGCATGCCGCTGGCGGACGCTTTAGCGTCGCCGTGGCCGCTCGGGCCACCAGGAATTTCGATGATCACTTCGGTGTTGACGTTTCCCGGTTTGACTTCAACTACCTTCCCCTTGAAAACGTTCCTGGCGCTGATTTTCATCCTGGCCTCCCTCTGTGCGCTATCCGAGCCGATGGCATTATTCTACCATTTTTTGAAAAATATTGAAACTCCGCTAAAAAAATGAGCGGGAGCACTGGTTTGCGGCAGCCGCGTTTTTTTATTGCCCGATTAAAACGCGGATGACCATGACCCAGAGCGGCAGGGTGATGAAGGATAGCAGGGTGGAACCGGCGATGATCCCGGACAGCAATTCCTCGTCCAGGGTGACATACTCGCCGAAAAAAGTGGCCATGGTGGCCGTGGGCATGACCGCTTGCAGCAGGATCACCTCGCGGCTCAGACTGTCCAGGTTGAAGAACAGACGCAGCACGGCCACGACCACCAGGCCCAGGGCGAAGCCGCCGACCAGCCGGAAAAATGAGGCGGCCAGCACCAGGCGCAGCCGGGCGGCGGGCATGAGGAGCTGCAGGTTCTGGCCGATGGCAAACAGGATCAGGGGAATGGCCAGAACGGCAAACTGGGAAACAAAGCTGCTGATGGCTCCGGGCAAACGCACGTGGCCGATGTTCAGCGCCAGAGCGGCCGCGGCCGTGGAGATGGGCACGCCAGCGTGGCGGATCAGGACCTTGAGGAACCCCGCCCTTGTCTCCTGCTCGCAAATTGTGCAGAAGCGGCGGCGCATGAAGAAGCCGCAGGTCAGGAACACCGGCCAGAAGAACATGGAGAAGAACACGGCCCGGGTGAGGGCCTTGGCGCCGAAAAAGGCGACGATCACCCCCCAGCCCAGGAAGGCGTAGTTGCCGGCGAACACTGAAAAGGCAAAGGTGAGGCGCTGCGTCTCGCCTGCCGTCACCCGCGGCGAGATGAAGAGGGCGGCCAGGGTGTAAAGGGCGGTCAGCAGCGCGAAGGCCAGCACGATAGGCAGCGCCTGCTGGATGCTCTCGACATCGGCGTGGTAGAGGTTCTGGAAGATCAGGAAAGGCAGGGCGACGCGGACGACGAACTTGCGCAGGGCGGCGACTTCGCTTTCCTTGAAGAGCCGCACCTGCTTCAGCAGGTAGCCGAAGGCGATGGGCAACAGGATGGCCAGCATGGTATTGAGAATTTCCAGGTTCAGCAGCATGGTTTCCACATGCCCGCTATTGTAACCCAGGTCTTGCGGGCGCGCAACCGGGAGTCCATGCGCTCACGCTGCGCCCGCCTCAGGATTCTTTTTCTTCTTGGCGGGATGCCGCCTCTATTTCCGGCTCATCGGGCAGGCGCCGATACAGGCGGCGGGCCTCGTCGAAGCAGGACGGGCAGCAATCCACTTGATTGTCGCCCTGGAAAAAGCGGTAACGGCCCTGGCCGTCGTTCAATTCGCGCCGGCAAAAAAAACAATGGGTTTGATTTGACGATTCTACCATGGAGGATCCTTCCTGATTTTGGTTTGGCTAATCGGTTATACGTCTGAATCCAACTGAATTTATTTTCCTAAAACTCCTGGATTGCTGGCCCAGGCAAAAACCGGCTTTACCCACTCGGGAAGGGACAGGTATCCTTTTGAAAAGAATTTTTAATAGATGATTCTCAATGTGTCCTGGGATTGGCGTCGACGTTGCCGTCGTCGTAGTGCCCCTCGACCCCGGTCACCCGGCCGTCTTCCTTGACGAATTTCAGCCGGAAATATTCGATTTCCTCGAAACGGAAATAATTCTCGCTCATGGGAATCATTTTCATTCTGGTCCCGCTCTCCCTCTGGTAGAATAGGTTTCCGTTTTCGAAGGTGATTTGTCTGAGGCCGTAACTGCCGGCGTAGGATTTTAATATGTCTTCAGCAATGGTGACCGGATTCATTCTGGCTTTTAGCCCGTCCAGGGCCCACTGGTACTTCGTTCTGATCCGTTCATCTTTTTCCTTGGCCGCCAGTTTTTCCAGGGTCATCATCCTGGCTTTGTCCAAAGCTTGACTGGCCGGGGTCTTGACATCGGGTTCGATGCCGGTTCCTTCCCAATTGGTTTTGCTGATTGGATTGACGGCCCGGGCGTAAGGAACTCCTATGGCGAAATGGTCGTTGAGGATTTCCATTTTAACCGGATGAGCGCCGCCGCCGGTGGTTTCGCCAACGATGGTGGCCCGCTTCATGTTCTTCAGGTTGTAAGTGAATTCCTCGGCCCCGGAGAACGTATAGCTGCTCGTCAGCACATACAGGTCGGTCTCGGCCAGTTTGCTGCCCGGCACGTAGGGCAGGGTCCAGTACTGTTCGGTTTTTTCGTCCAGGCGGTAATAGAAGGAGTTCAGATGCCGGGGTTCGCCGACGAAGAAATAACTGGAAAGGAGCTGAATCATCTCGGGGTTGCCGCCGCCGTTCTCGCGCAAATCGATGATCAGGGCGTCGCAATTGGCCAGAAAGGCCATAGCTCCTACCGCTACCTGGAAAGCCTCCTGGTCGGCGCTGAAATAGTTGAATTTCAGGTAGCCGATGTTGCCGTCCAGGATTTTGACCTCCTTGAAGCCGTAGTTATCGATGCGGTCCAGCTTTTTTTGGAATTCCTGAGCCGCTTTCCTTTTGGCCTCGTCCGGGGTCTTCATTTCAGTGATGCGCTCCGGCGCGTAGCGGACGCCCAAATGCCGGTCATGGCTGATCGAGCGCAGGTCCTCGGTCAGTCGTTGGGCGAATGCCCGGGATTCTTTGATGGGCAGGTATTTTCCGCTCTTCAGGTTTTTCCTGATCAGGTTGCTCATTTTCCCGGCCACTTCGGGATAAACGTATTGTTTCTGCAATACGGTCGCCACGGCTTCGACCACGATTTTTTTTTCACTGTCAGCAAGCGTTTGCGGCTGTTCCTGGGCCGGAATGAGAAAATTGAATGCCAGGCAGCTTAAAAAAACGAAGCAAATTTTTTTCATGAGACTCCTCCTGCCGCTATATACCATTTAGACGCTTTTCTAAGGAAAAAGTTTTCTTTACTCATGCATTTTCTTTTGTCAGGTCACCAAGAAGCTTTGCCGGTGCGGAGATATCCGGCCCAGTCGGGGCGACCGTTTTGGGCGGCTGCGGCGGAGGCGTTTTGCCAGTCATAGGCAACGGCGATGTTTTCGACCGCGAGCCCCGAGGTTGAACGGCTGACGATGCTGTAGCGGGCGTGAGGCGATCCGCTCTCCATGGCATGCGGGAAGGGCAGATCGTCGCGGTAGGCGGGCAGGCCGACACTGCCCGGGTTGACCACCTGCCGGCCGTCGGGCAGGCGCAGGGACGCCGGCAGATGGTCATGGCCGCACAAAACGACGGGTTGGGCGATTGATTCCAGCTTCAGGGCGATGGCCGCCGCCGGCCGCCGCTTGCACCCTTTGGATGTGATTTCATGCAGAAGATAGTCGTCATCACGCTCCGGTGTGCCGTGGCAAAGGAAAAAATCCTCGTCCACGCGGGCGGTAAAAGGCAGCGTCTCCAGCCAGGCGAAGTGTTCCGGCTGGAGAGCGTCCCTGACGAACGGCAGGCTAGTTGCATCGGGATGTTTTTCGACCTTTTCAATGATGATGCGGTCCTCGTTGCCGCGCACGGTGGGCATGGCCAGTTCCATCAGGATCCGCGCCGTGCCGGCGGGGTCCAGCGGACCGTACAGGCAGTCACCGAGATTGATCCTGTCGCGGATGCCGCGGCGGCGGATATCGTCCAGTACAGCTTCCAGGGCCCAGCGATTGCCGTGAATGTCCGACAGAACGGCGGTGCGCGAAACCGTCATTGCGGGTTTGCTCCCTTCACCCCTTGGCGCCGGAGCCGATGGCGTATAAAGCCGGGTGGTCGCCCAGGCGGTCGGATTCGCCCCGGACCATGAACCAGGAGTGGATGGTTTCTTGCAGCCCAAGCCACGAGCGGAGCAGGCGCACCGCGTCCAGGTTTTTTTCGTGGACGCCGATGCGGAAAACGGCCGCGCTGTCCTCATTGGCCAGGTGTTCCAAAAGCGAAGCGGCGTCCTCATTCCCGGAAATTGACGCCCAGGGGCCGACCGCCAAAAGACCGTCGCCGGGACGAGCCATTATCCAACCGCGAAGGTGGCCTTCCCTTTCCGAGGCTAGGCAGAGGCCGGGAAAATTCTCCACCCGCCGGCGCAGGAAAAAGCCGCGGTCGTCGCCGAACCACTCGCGGTCGAGCCTGCACAGCTCTTGGAGATCGTCCGGGTTGAGATGACGGACTTGGGCATGCTTTTTCCCCTTGATCTTGCCGCGGAAGCGCAGCGATCGGCAGACCTTCCTGAAGCCCATGGTCTCGTAATAGCTGACCGCGTTCAGGTCGCCGTCCAGGTAGATGCTCTCCAGCCGGGCGGCAAGCAGGTAGTCGAGCGCTTTTTGGAAAAGCATCTGGCCGATTCCCAGCAGGCGCATGTGCCTGCTGACGACCAGCTCGCCGATGAAGCCGCTTTTCCGGTATTTCGTGGCGACGCAGACGCCGGCCTTTTCCCTGCCCGCTGCGGCGATGAAACAGCCGTGCGGATCGTGCTCGAGGAATCCCGCGAACACATCCAGGCTTTCGCTGGCCCAGCCGGCGGCGTGGGTGAGGCCGGTGGCGAAGTCGATGTCAGCCGGCGTCATCGTGCGGATGCTCACGGCCTGCGTGCCGCTCATGGCTGTTCCCTCAGTACCCCAGGTCCTCGTTGACCAAAACCACGAGAACTCGGCCGGGGGCCATGTTGGCCTCGGTGACCACCAGCTGGCAGCAGATGCGGTGCGGTGGGTGGCAATGCGGGTCCTGGCAGAAACCTGTTTTGGAGCAGGGGGTCTCCACGTTGACGCGGAGGCTGTTGGCCGGGGCGGCGGTGTTCTTGACTCGGGCGATGGCCGCGTCCAGGTCGGGAACGACCTTGTTCATGCCGGCGATGACGATCACTTTTTTCGGTCCGTAGATCATTGCCGCCACGCGGTTGCCGGTGCCGTCGATGTTGACCAGTTTGCCGTCGGCGGTGACGGCGTTGCTGCTGCAGATGTATACGTCGGCCGACAAGCCCTGGCGGCGCATTTCGTCAACCTCTTCCTTGCTGACGCCTTCTTTGTACCTGTCCAGCAGGCGGATGTCCATCCGGCGCAGGGCATCGATCAGCCCGGTTTCCATGACGGTTTCCGATCCGCCCAACCCGACCAGCGATCCGTCCGGGATCAGGCGGCAGACCGCTTCCACTGCCTCGGCACTACTTTCATAATATACCCCTTCGATACCCCTTTTTTTGAAGCTCTTGATGATGCTCTCGGCCTGCAGTCTGTGGCAGGACTTTTTGTAGTCGGTTTTGGTCATCATATTTTTCTCGTATTTTAATATAAATTTATTTGAATTGATTTTAACCTAATCAAATGGGATTTGAAATAAAAAAGTTAGATTTTATTTCAAACCCAGCTTGCGGCCGGCGCGCAGGGTGGCCAGCATCTCGGCCAGGCGTCTTTACCGCCGTTGGCTTTCAGCCAGGCCCGCCAGGCGCTGCGTTCGGTAACGTGCAGTGTTTTCATTTTTTTGGAACGGCTCCCAATGAACGACTGATTTTATTGTTAAAAAAAATGATTATGCAAACTGCCGGTCAGCGTGATCTACCGCACACACTTTTGAGCTTTACGCCCCATACAGTGGTCGAGTTTTATTTTGCCAGTTCTTGCTCGATGCGCTCGATGAACTTCTTGCCATTTTCATTGTTCGGATTGAGCTCCAATGATTTCCGGTAGAGTTCCAGCGCTTTTTGCATGTCGCCTTTTGTATAATACGCTTCGGCCAGGCTGTCAAAGGCGTTCCATGAATCGGGGAACAGTTCGACGCAGAGCTGGAACATCTCGACGGCGTTGTCGGACTTTTTCAGCTGCTGCATCAGAAAATAGCCCAGGCCGATCAGGTCGGCCTCGGTGAAGAAGTATTTCTCACGGGATTTCAGGATGTCGGCCTTCAGGGCGGGGAACTCTTCGGCGAACCGGTTGTCCATGATCGGTCCCTGCAGGGCGGCCGACAACCCTATCCTGCCCGAAAAGACCTGAAAAAGGTGATTGATGGACATCTGGTGCCCCTGGGCGGTCATGCCCGGGCTGCCGACCAGGTGGGGAAACTTATTCTTCAGGGAGTAATCGGCACGGAATTGATTGAAGTCCCCTCTGGACTTGACCAGTGTTTCCATGTCGGCCAACATGGTTTTCAAGTAATTGAAGCGGTTCTGGAATCCCACGAAACTCAGTTCGCCGTTCCAGTGGCCGGGGATGTAATGCTTGATCTCGTTCTGGCGGTCGATCAAGGACTGCCAGTTTTTTACCAACACCGGATAATCGGCCATCGTTCCACTCTGGATGGCGAAGGTGGCTAGGCAGCCGGGGGTGTCGCTCAGCCACTTGTCGGCCATCATGTCGCCGGTGAACAAAATGCCCTTTTGCGGGACCAGGATGAAGATATCGCTCCGCGTGTGGGTGCCGCCGCTCTGGTACAACTCGAGCGTGACGTCGCCGCAGTCCAGGACCAGCTTGTCCCTGAAGGTTTTCGTCGGGTAGGTGGGTCTTGGCGCGGAGTTCAGGAATTCGCCTGTAAGGGTGCTGATGATCAACTGCTCGGCGGCTACAGCCTTTTGCGTGTCGTTAAGTTTGCCGGACGCGATCTGGTCTTTTTGTTCCTGGACGGCTTCCTTATTCCATGCGATCAGTCGGGGGACATCCTTTAGGTTTTCCCACATCCTGGCGGTGACGCCTTCATGGGCGATGATCCGGCAGTCGGCATACACGCCGTTGCCGTGGGTGTGATCGCCGTGGCCGTGGGTGTTGATCAGGTACTTGAAATCGCTGCGCCCGAGCTCTTTGGCGATGACCTTGCGGAAGGCCTGGTCCAGCTTGGGAATGTTGGTGGTATCGATCACCACGATGCCTTTCCGGGTGGCGATGGCGCACACCGCGGTCGACGAGATATAATCCCCGACCCAGACGCGGACGACGCCGGGCTCGATCTTCTGCACGTGCAAGGAAAGTCCTTCGATGGATTCGGCCGCACAGGGCAGGACCAAAAGTACCGTCATCACTACTGCGAGAAAAAAAGTTTTGTTTAACATGAAAATCCTCCTTAATTTTATTCAGATTTATTTGGTTTTTTTTACCGCAGTCGCAATCTTCTATTGCGACTTTTCAAGCTTTACGGAAGGAACATATGCGGCCTCATCAAGTCTAATTGTCGGTTTTTAAAAAATCGCCGTCGACGATCAGCAGGGTCGCTCCGTTCTCGGTCCGCGAGCGGTGCGAACTGGCTTCATCGGATACGATGTAGGTCATGCCCTGGCGCATGACGGTCTGTGCGCCGTCCTGCTGCTCGTTGACGAATTCTCCCTCCAGGCAATGGACGATATGACCTTTTTGGCACCAGTGGTCGGCCAGGTAGCCTTCGGAATATTCGACGATGCGGATGCGCAGGCCGGGCAACTGCAGGGTCCGCCAATAGGAGGTCCCGGTTTCCCCCTTGTGTTCAGTTTGCGGGATCGATGGCCAGTCTATGGTTTGATACGGGATGTTTTTGTCGCTCATTTTTCAACCTCCAGTCGGTTGTTCCTTCATTTACCAAGTATATTCTATCGGCTGCCAGGTTTCCAATCGGGATTGATGGCCTGGCCGTCAACACTCGTCAGTCTTTTCTGGCCGGAACCGTCGGCATTCATCACATATATTTCATAGTGGCCGTCCCGGAGCGAGCTGAAGGCGATGCGGCATCCATCCGGAGACCATTTCGGTTCTTCATCATCCGCAAGGTTATTGGTCAGACGGATCAGGCCGCTCCCGTCCGTTTTCATGGAATAAATATCGAAATTGCCCTCGCGCTTGGATTGAAAAACGATCCGGCTGCCATCGGGCGACCAGTTCGGCCACCAGTCTTCGGCGCCATGATCCGTTATTTTCACGCCGCGTGATGCATCCTTGTCCATCACCCAAATATCCCCGCCGCCATCCACATAATCAAAGTAAGCGATCCTGGATCCAGCGGGAGACCAGTCTGCTCCTTGTCCATCCATGTTCCCGATCCGCCGGGCATTGCTGCCATCTGCCTGCATGGTCCATATTTCCGAACTCCAGACCGGAGTCATGCGGCTGCGTGTAAAAAGGATCTGGCCGCCGTCCGCAGACCACGATAGGCACCAATCCAGCGCATCCGGATCGTTCGTCAACTGCTGGGGATTGCTGCCATCGGCATTTATAATGAACAGCGACCATTTTTTTTCACTGCAGTGATTGTAGTAGGCTATCCGCGTGGCGTCCGGAGACCATGACGGCCCCAATGGCCTTCCAGCCAGATCGGCAATTTGCTTGTTGCCGCTGCCGTCGGCGTTCATCAAAAAAATCTTGTTCGTGTTGTCCGGATAGGTGACGGAATAGGCAATCACTCCGCCGCCCCGGCCATCCAGCGGTGTCTGGTCAGGGGAACCGCCGGTGGAAGCGTTTTCTGAAATACTCAAACCAATAAACGGTGTTAAAACAATTGTGAGCAGTTTGGAGCATATGATTTTCATTTCATTCCTTTTTGTTCTGTTGCGATTCCAGCTTGGCTTTCACCTCGGCCGCGACCTTGTCGGAAGCGAAGGAGAAGTGCATCTGCACGATCAGCCATTTGCCGTTTCGTTTCTCGAGGACGCCGGTCCAGCGCGTGTCCTTCCAGCCGATGGGCTTGCCGTCCCATTCGCCCAGGTCATCGAGGATGCACGACCACCAGGCCGCATCAGCCGCGGGCGAGAAGTCGATGCGCAGGTCGCGGATGTCCAACTTGGTGGCCTTGAAGCGCGGGTCCATCCAGAAGTCGAATCCCTTCACCAACTGATCCCACCCCACTGTGCTCTCTGAGTCGGGATTGAAGATGAACAGGCGCTCGTCGTGCTCCATGGTGCTCTCGGCCAGCGGCCGGTCCTTGGTCAGGGCCCAGCCGATGTTGTCGCGGATGACCTTCTCGATCACGGTCTTCTCCTCAGGCGCCGCCCCGAAAGCGACGCAAGGCAGAAAGGCTAGGGCAAGAATAACGG
>JAPKZM010000248.1 GCA_026393775.1 Candidatus Aminicenantota bacterium | reverse complement strand
ACCAGCTTCAGGACCGCGGTGACGATGTCCAGCTTTCTTTTTTCCAAAAAATTTTCAAACCTTTTTTTCATGAAAACTCCAAATAGTGAACATTCACTCACCTTTATTTTATCTGTCATTTTACCTTTGTCAATACTCAAGCCTATTTTTTATTCCTTGTCCAGAAGAGCCAACTGCATCAAAAACCGCTCCAGCTTGTATCCGGCTTTCGCGGCCAGCACCGGCAGGAAATTCATGACGTTCATTATTTCAGCTTCGGAATCGCTTCCGACCGCACCGGCACTCTTACCAGTCCGGTTCAGATGCCACATGATCAGGAGCGTCAGCCAAGCATTGAAATTGGCGAATGCTTCCTGATTGAAAAATTCTTCGTTCTGGTAGCGGTGCAGCTGCAGCAATGAGCGCACATCGTTATCCAGGATCAGTGCTTCCACCATCTTGCCGGTGGCCGCGGCGATCCCCTCCCCCGTTCGCAGCACTTCGTTGCCGTAGGCGGCGATAGCGGTTTCCAAGCCGTATCCCATCCCGACCATCCAACGCGCATTCTCTCCAGCGCTGTCTGAGAAATTCCAGCTACTCAGAATATCGTCCAGAACCCCATCGAGCATCCATTCAGCGGCCAGGGCGCGGCGATCCGGCCGCTGATCGCCATTCGTTTCGGTCAGAACCCGCATGACCAGCGTGAGAAGAAAGAGCCGCTCCATTTCCGGCTTTTCAACGAAATATTCCTGCAGGTACTGCTTTGCCACTGCTTCATTGCCCGTCCCGCTTCGCGAGCGACCGGGGTCGGCGCTCAGAAGCGCTCTCAGTGTGAACAGTTCCTCAAGGATTGTTTCCACCGCCTTGGGGTTCCTCGCCTCCCCTGGGCTAGAGGTATTTTTACGGACTAATAAAAACAATTTGCCTATTTTTTCTTCGAGTTCCTGCCACAGGGCGTTTTCCTCTTTACTTCCGTGGGGACCGTGAAAAATCTCCACTTGCCTGGCCATCAGATCGGGATGGAAAAGTTCGCGCAAGGCTTGATGCAAAGGCCGCAGGTTCATTTCCCGGGCGGACCTCTCCAGGCTGTCCGTACCGCTTCCCTGCAGGTAGGCAGCCAGCCGGGAAAGGTTATTGCCTGCATCGTCGGTCATTTCTTTGAAATCGATGAATACATGGGTTTGATATGACCTCAATTCAATGGCCAGGCCCTCGGCGTGCCACTGCCGGCAATTGCGGATATACTTTAATTGGCCGACCAGGTCGCGGAAAACCACAAACTGGTTCTGACCTTCAGGCAAGTTCAATCCCTGGGCGATGCTTTTTTGCGCCAGGGAGCGCGTGCCGGCGGAGCCCGCCTCCTGGACAAAAGCCGCCGACATGCGGATGGTGCCGGCCGCCTGCCCGAAGCAATTGTGATAAATGACCAGGCAACGCTCGTCCTGGTAACGATTGGAGAAGGCGATCACGTTTTCGTCCACCGTGCCGTTGGCGGTGAAAAAATCGTATAACAAAAAATGGTCCATCCCGGAAAAAAGTGATCTCTTTTGCAGCAGGGGAAAAATCAGCTGCTCGTGGCGGCGGATCAGGTCCCGGTTCGGGCGCTCGTCACGGTAGGCCCGGCGATATTCCATGCCGTACTTCTCCGCGAAACCCTCGATCTGGCCATGGCCGAACATGGGCAACCCGGGGAAGGTGGCCAGCAAAGTGCAAACCCCGAAGTATTTGTCGCCGTTTCCGAACTGGGCCAGCGCCGTCTCCTCGTCGGGGTTGTTCATGAAATTGACAAAGCGCTTGAGGATCTCCGGGTTGAACTCCAGCACGTTCTTCACCGAGGTGCGGAATTTGCCGTTTTCCTCATCCTTGAGAAAGTGCATGAAGGCGCTGTTGTACACCCGGTGCATGCCCAGGTTGCGCACGAAATACGATTCCATCAGCCAGAACGCTTCGGCCAACAACAGGGTGTCCGGGACTTCCTTGGCCACCCGGTCGACGACCTCACGCCAGAATTCATTCGGCAGGCTGCGATCGAACTGCTCCTGCCCCATCCCCTGCCCCGACCGGGAAGGGATGTCGCCGCCGCTGCCGGGCAGCGGGTACCAGAGCCGCTGGTAATGGCGCCGGGTCAGGGTCATGGCCGCATCGAAACGGATGATGGGGAATTTTCGGGCCACCGCCAGGATGGTCTGCATGACCGTTTCGCGCACCTTGAAGTGCAGGTAATTCAATTGGGCCGTATCGTTCCAGGGCATGCGCGTCCCGTCGTTGCCATGGTAAATGTAGTGCGTCATTCCGCTCTTGCGCTCGACCCACTTGAACACCACGGCGGCGTCGGTGCGATCGTAGTAATGGTCTTCGAGATAAATGGCCACGCGCCGGTCGCTGGAAATATCCTCGCCGCTGAATGAATAAGCCGGAAAAGGGCTTTGTTCAAGGGAGATAAACCATTCTGGGTGTTCGCACACCCAGGGCGAATCGATCCCCATGTGGTTGGGGACCATGTCGGTCGCCAGGCGGATGCCCCTGGCCGCGGCCCGCGTTTTCAGATTCTGCAGGGCGGCTTCTCCCCCCAGGTCGGCGGCGACTTCGTAGCGGAACAGCGAGTACGCCGACGCCAGGGCTTCGGGGTTGCCGCACTTCTGCTTGATGCGACGCGAGGCCGGGCTGCGCTCCCAGATTCCAATCAGCCAGAGTCCGTTGAAGCCCCAACGGGCGAGCGTGTCCAATTCCTCATCCGGGATCCCCTCCAGGCTGGCGATGGGCCGGTTGTATTTTTTCTCCAGTTGTTCGATCCAGACTTAAACGGACTTGGCCAT
>JAPKZM010000003.1 GCA_026393775.1 Candidatus Aminicenantota bacterium | reverse complement strand
GAAAAACAAGATCAAGAACTTGCTGATTTTCGGCTTGTTTTTCGCTTCGCTGAGCGGGGGGAGAGGAGAGGGTATAGGGTCCAGGGTATAGGGTTTAGGGAAGAGTAAAGACAAAGACGAAATAAACCTCATCATTGATCGAATGGAGCCATGACGATCAAAAAAATATTTGGACGCCCGATTTGATTTTAAAATAACTTATTGTAAAATTGAAACATTAAAACTGGAATCGGAGCCATTGGCTACGATGCCATCAGGAGGTGAACATGAAAAAAATAAAATCCGCTTCCATGTCGCGCCGGAATTTCATGATCCTGAGCTGCGGAGCGCTGGGCGGCCTGCATGCCATCAGCTCCTTTGATCCGCGGCAAACCAAGGAGTCGCTTGCGGACGCGGAAACCTGCTGGGCGAAAAGGCAAGAAACTAGGCACAAGAAAATAATACAATATCCTATTCTTTTCATGGTGAACCTCCGGCTTTTTTATGCTAAAAGCATTCCCGGTATTTGTCAACCAAAAGCAAGCCCCGGGGCCGGGAGTTTGCCGCCCAGGTGCTGGACCTGGACGAGATGGGAGAAAAGGGATACGTGCTCGTCGATCCGCCGGGATCGCATTGGCAAAAAGGCTTCCTGGCGGCCAGGGCCGTGACCGAGGCCGAATGCGTGGTCTCCACTTGCTGCTTGAAGACCCATCAGTACGGCGGGATTTTCACCATGTCGCTGAAAAATTCCGTGGGCATCGTGCCCAGGAAGAACCACCCTTTCATGAAGGAGCTCCATTCCTCAGCGCACCAGCGGCGGATGATCGCCGAAATCAACACCGCCTATTCGCCGTCACTCATCGTCATCGACGGCCTCGAGGCCTTCGTCGACGGCGGCCCGATGACCGGCACCAAGAAGACGGCCAACGTGTTCCTGGCCGGAACCGACCGGATCGCCATCGACGCGGTGGCCGTGGCCATACTCAAGGATCTGGGGAGCACCAGGGAAATCATGGAAAAAAAGGTTTTCGAGCAGGAGCAGATCGCCCGGGCGGTGGAACTCAAATTGGGGATCGATTCGCCGGCTGCTATTGAGATCATCACCGCTGACCAGGAAAGCGAGTCGTACGCCCGCAAAATCAAGCAAATCCTGATTGCCTGAAATGGCTGGAACCTGATCCGCTGCCGGCGCAGTTCTGCAGACACTCCTGGAACCGGCCAAAAAAGCAATTTTTTCTCCGGTTGAAACTAGGCAGCCGCTGCAGCAACTAAAAGTGAATACCCAGCACGATGCCCGCCCCGAAATTGCCGGCATTGATCAGCACATTCGGGACGGAGACCACGACCTCCTCCAACCGGTTGCTGGCAGCATGGACATAGGGGATGGTAAGGGTTCCGGAAGCGTTGCGGAACGGGACATATTTGTAGCTGGCGGTGAGCCCGACGGAGAGGTGGCGACCGATGAAACAATCGGCCTCGGCAGAGGCCATCAACGCTGGGACCCAACGGCTGAATTCCAGTTTTTCGGCCTTCAGATCGGGAGAATTCTCCTCTTGTTCAGAATAAGGCATTTCGAGGGTTGTCAAAAAAGCTCCCTTGATGGAAGCGAGGCCGATTCCTCCCCCCACTTTCAGCATCCACTTGCTGAGGAACATGT
>JAPKZM010000084.1 GCA_026393775.1 Candidatus Aminicenantota bacterium | reverse complement strand
CCCTGATTTTTCATGTCGTCGATGGTCAACGTCTTGCCGACAACCACGTTTCTTTCGAATGTCACCCCAAGCGCCTCCAAATAGGCGATCTCCGAGCGGACAATGCTCTTAGGCAAACGGAACTCCGGGATGCCGTAGCTCAAAACTCCCGCCAGTTCGTGCAGGGCTTCGAAAACCGTCACCTGGTAGCTCAGCTTGGCCATCTGCCCGGCAAAAGTCAGACTAGCGGGCCCCGAGCCGATGGCCGCGACCCGAACCGGCTTTTTCTTTTCGATGACCGGGATGGAGATATTACCGGTCAGGCGCTCGCAGTCGGAAGCGAACCTTTCCAGATAACCGATGGCCACAGGCGGCTTCTTCATTTTCTGATAGACGCAGGTCGCTTCGCACTGCGTCTCCTGCGGGCAGACCCGGCCGCAGACGGCAGGCAAGGCGTTGGTTTCTTTCAGCTTCTTGGCCGCGGCCAGGAAATCCCTTTTTTCAATCAACTTGATGAAGCCGGGGATATTGATGCTTACCGGGCAGCCGGAAATGCAGGAGGGGGTGGAGCAATCCAGGCACCGTTTCGCTTCCTGGACGGCCATCTCCTCGTTTAATCCGGTATTGACTTCCAGAAAGCCCAATATTCTTTCCAGCGGAGCCTTTTCGGGCATTTTGACGCGGGGCAGGTTGCTTCTCTCTTTGGCGCTGAGCCTGCCTCTGAATTCGTTCCGCCACTCCTGGTTTCTGTCGGTATTCAGTTCCTGGGGATCGACCGGCATTTTTCGCGTCTCCTTTACGACAGTGTCTTCAGGTAACCGTCATAAGAGGTCTTCTCCTCTTTCTTGTAGGTGTTCAGCCTCTTGATCATTTCATCGTAATCTATTTCGTGGGCGTCGAATTCCGGCCCGTCCACGCAGACGAATTTTGTCTTGCCGCCGATAGAGACCCGGCAGGCGCCGCACATGCCGGTGCCATCCACCATGATGGTGTTCAGGCTGGCAATGGTCGGAATATCGTATCTTTTCGTCAGCAGCGCGACAAATTTCATCATTATCGCCGGTCCGATGGCTACGGCCAAATGAACGGGCTCGCGCTTCAACACCTCTTCGATCCCGACCGTGATCACCCCTTTTTTTCCATAGGAACCATCATCGGTCATGACGATCACCTCGTCGGCAAAAGCACCCATTTCCTTCTCCAAAATCAGGAGTTCGCGATTGCGGGCGCCCAGGACAGCGATCAGCTTGTTGCCGGCCTCCTTGAATGCCCTGGCGATGGGAAATAGGGGGGCGATGCCAACCCCACCGCCGCAGGCCAGGATTGTTCCCAACTTTTCGATATGGGTGGGCCTGCCCAGGGGCCCGGACAAGTCATGGAGGGAATCGCCGGGATTCATGTTGCACAATTTGTGCGACGTGGTGCCTACCCGCTGGATGATCAAGGTGATTGTCCCGTTTTTCTTGTCGGCGTCCGCGATCGTGAGTGGGATCCGCTCCCCTTTATCGTCCGTTCGCACGATGACGAATTGCCCGGGCTGCTGCTTCTGGGAAACGGCCGGAGCTTCAACGACCAGCTTCACCACGTTCTCTGAGAGAAACTCTTTTGCGGCAATCCTGTTCATGGGTTATCCCTCCCAAGTCAATTACAGTAGCAAAGTGCGTTTTAAAATGCAATCAAGGCAGTCAAGTCCGAAGGCTTTGGGAAGCAGAGTCGGCCTCCTTAGATTAACGAAAAAATATTATTGCACAATGTAAATATTTAATATAGCAAAATAATTTATATCCAGAAACTTTGACTGGTGTTGCACTTTCAGGAAATGTAAAGTGTTAAAATATTTATCACAAGAAAAAAACCTATGTGTGATGGCAATCTTGACAATTAAATGCAAAATAATTTGATATTAAGGATACACTGAGGAAAAGGAGATATCCAGATAAAAGCGTGTACTGTAAAGCTTTTCCGATTTGGCACAATAATTGCTTTTAGGTTATTGGGTTAGGTAAGGCAACCCTGAAAACAATAAAAGGAGAATAAAATGAACGAAAAGAAAGTTTTGTTGATCGACGACGAGGCCTCGCTTCAGCGCAGTCTGACTCTCGGCTTGCTGCAGAAGGGGTATGAGACCGAATCCTGCGAAAACGGTATGAATGGCCTGAAAGCCCTGGAGACTTTCAAGAAGAACCAGGTTCCCCTTCACGGTGTAGTGGTCGATGTCCGTTTGCCCGATATCGACGGCATTAAGCTGCTCAAGGTGATCAAGTTCAACTATCCCGATCTGCCGGTCATTGTCATCACCGGCTACGGCAGCGATGCGACCGCTCTGGACGCCAAAACGGAGAAAGCCGATGCCTACCTGGAAAAGCCTTTCACCGTCGATGAATTGACCAAGATTTTAGCCGAGATCCCCCAGCAAACGGCGGCCCCCATGGTCGAAGAGATGAAAAGCGCCGAACCCGGCGGCGAGAGATCGTTCAGTGCCTACGCGCTGTTGAACTTCGACGAAAATGCCAACCTGGCCGAGGCCTACCAGGAATTGTATTTCATGGACCAGGTGTTGTACTGCGATGCCATCAAGGGCGATTTCGACTTGGTGCTGCTGCTGCAGGCCGGCAACATTGCGGACATCCAGGCCATGGTTGAAGACAAGATAAAAAAATTGCCGGGAGTCAAAGAAGTCACCTTCCTGCCGGTCGACCAACCGCAGCTCTCCGAAAGCACCAGCAACATCATCGGCACGGTTGACAAGGCGCTGGGCCGGGACAAGGAAAACCCGGAAGTCACGGCCAATCCCAACTTCTCGCGCAGCGCTTCCTCCTACGTGTTCCTCGAGATTGAGAAGGACAAGCTGGAGAGCATTTACCCGACGCTGTACATGAATGACCAGGTCGTTTCCTGCGATTGCATCGACGGCAAGTACGACATCGTGCTGCTGATGCAGGGAGCCAGCTTCGCCGAAATCGACCGCAACATTCTGGCCAAGATCAAGCCCCTAGACGGCGTGCTGAGGATTAAAGAGACGCCCATCATCAAACTATTTGAAATGTAAGCCGAAATATAAGATAATGGGGGCATGAAAGTCAATGACAAGCTGCATGCCCAACCCGCGAAGAACGGCCTTGCCGGGTTCAAAGTCGAGCTATGGAACTATGAGGGGGAAAAGGGCGCCCTGATCCCCCTTTTGCAAGCCGCACAGGATACCTACGGCTACATCCCCGAATCAGCCATCGACCAGATCAGTGAGATCGTGGGGCTTCCCGCGGCCGAGATCTACGGGGTCATCACGTTTTATTCCCAGTTTCGCCTCAAACCGCTGGGGAAATACTTAATCAAAATCTGCGACGGTACCGCCTGCCACGTCAACGGCTCGGAGCGCATCGCCGGTGTCATCGAGGATGAACTACAGGTCAGCGGCAACGATACGACCGAGGACGGCCTGTTCACCCTGCAAAAGGTGGCCTGCCTCGGCTGCTGCTCCCTATCTCCGGTGATCATGATCAATGACGAAACCTACGGGCGCCTGACGCCCAAGAAAGTTCAGCAATTATTGAAGGAATACAAAACAAAAGCTCAAAACCCTCAGACCGCGTGACACGCGAAAGGAGAAGCACCATGAAGACCATCAAAGTCGGCCTAGGCACATGCGGAGTTTCGGCTGGCGGGGAGAAGGTCTATGCCGCCCTGAAAAATGAGATTGCCAAGCAAAAAATTCCGGCCAAGCTGCTGGAGACGGGCTGCATGGGGAACTGCTACCAGGAAGTTCTGCTCGAGATCATTGATGAGCAAGGCAATGATTATCTTTACGGCAATGTCACCCCGGAAAAAGTCAAGCGCATACTTGATGAACAGATCCTTCAGGACAAACCCATCGAAGAATGGATCGTCAAGGGACTAAAAGCCGAAAACGAAGACACTTTTTTTTCCAAGCAGAAACGCATCGTCCTGCGGAATTGCGGCATCATCGATCCTAATTCCATTGAAGAGTACATCGCCAGCGGCGGCTACAAAGCCATTCAGCGGGTTCTCAAGGAATATACACCGGAGCAGGTCATCGAGACCGTACTAAAGTCGGGGCTGCGCGGCCGCGGCGGCGCCGGCTTCCTGACCGGGATAAAATGGCGCTTCTGCCGCCAGGCGGCGGGAGACAAAAAATACATCATTTGCAACGCCGATGAGGGCGATCCCGGCGCCTTCATGGACCGCAGTACCCTGGAGAGCGATCCGCATTCGGTGCTGGAAGGGATGATGATCTGCGCCTTCGCCTGCGGTTCCGATGAAGCGTATATCTATGTCCGGGCCGAATACCCCATGGCGGTCCGGCGGCTGCATCACTCTATCCGCAAAGCCGAGGAAAAGGGATTCCTTGGGACAAATATCTTCGGATCCAAGATGAACCTGGCCATACACATCAAGGAGGGGGCCGGCGCTTTTGTCTGCGGTGAGGAGACGGCGTTGATCGCCTCGATCGAAGGCAAACGGGGTATGCCGCGCTTTCGCCCCCCCTTCCCCGCTCAGAAAGGATTGTGGGGAAAACCGACCAACATCAACAACGTGGAGACCTTTGCCAACGTCCCCTGGATCATCGACAACGGCGCCGAAGCTTTTGCCGCCATGGGCACCGAGAACAGCAAGGGGACGAAGGTCTTTGCCCTGGCCGGCAAGATCGCCCGCGGCGGCCTGGTGGAGGTCCCCATGGGCCTGACCATCAACGAGATCATCTACGACATCGGCGGCGGCATTCGCGACGGGAAAAAATTCAAAGCCGTGCAGATGGGCGGCCCATCCGGGGGCTGCATTCCGGCCACCATGGGCGATCTGCAGATCGATTATCAAAAGATCAACCAGACCGGGGCCATCATGGGCTCGGGCGGCATGGTGGTTCTGGACGAGACCACGTGCATGGTCGAAATGGCCAAGTTCTTTCTCCGTTTTACCCAGGATGAAAGCTGCGGCAAGTGCACTTTCTGCCGCATCGGCACCAAACGCATGCTGGAGATCCTGGAACGCATCACCGACGGTAAGGGCCAGGAAGGAGACATCGAACTATTGGAGGACCTGGCCGACAAGATCCGCAACAACAGCATTTGCGCCTTAGGCGGGACCGCGCCCAACCCGGTCCTGACTACCCTGAGGTACTTCCGCAATGAATACGAGGCCCACATCCGCGACAAGAAATGCCCGGCGCACCGCTGCGGGCCGCTGCTGACCTTCACCATCCTGGAGGACAAGTGCACCGGCTGCACCCTCTGCGCCAGGGTTTGTCCAGCCACGGCAATCAGCGGTGAGAAAAAGCAGGTCCATAAAATCGACCAGGCGGTCTGCATCAAGTGCGGCAAATGTTTCGAAACCTGTAATTTCAAGGCCATCATAAAAGACTAGAGAGGAAAGCTGCCATGGATAAAATCAATCTCACCATCGACGGAAAGGAAGTAAGCGCGCGCGCCGACCAGACCATCCTGGAAGTGATCCGGGAGAACCATATCGCCGAGATCCCCACCCTGTGCTATGAGCCCAAGCTTCCACCGTACGGCTCCTGCTATTTATGCGTGGTGGAGGTCGAAAAGGTGGCCAAGCTGATCCCTTCATGTTCCAGCCCCGTGGCCGACAAGATGGTCGTTCATACCGACAACCCACGCATTCGCGAGGCGCGCAAGACCGCCCTCGAGCTGCTTTTGTCGAACCATTATGCCGACTGCCTGGCGCCCTGCCAGCAGACCTGCCCGGCCGGAGTCGATGTCCAGGGTTATATCGCCCTGATCGCCATGGACAAGCCGCGCGAGGCCATCCGCCTGATCAAGGAAACCAACCCCCTGCCCCTGGTCTGCGGCCGCGTCTGCGTGCGCGAATGCGAGGTGGCCTGCCGCCGCAACCGCGTCGATGACCGTGTAGGCATCGATTACCTGAAACGCTTCGCCAGCGACATCGACATTGAAGACCCATGGACCCCGTCCGTTTCGCCGGCCAACGGCAAAAAGGTCGCCGTCGTGGGCGGCGGACCGGCCGGACTGACCTGCGCCTATTACTTGGTCCTTAAAGGCTACGCTGTCTCCCTTTTTGAGAAAGCCCCGCATCTTGGCGGCATGTTGCGTTACGGCATCCCCGAGTACCGCCTGCCCAAAGAATTGCTGGACAAGGAGATCTCCTGGATCACCGACTTGGGCGTGACCGTGAAAAAAAATTCGGCCCTGGGCAAGGATTTCTCCATCGCCGAGCTGAAAAACCAGGGATTCGACGCCATCTACCTGGCCTTCGGCGCCCAGAAAGCGAAGAGCATGCGCCTGCCCGATGAGGAGACCATCCAGGGCGTCCTCCCGGGCATCGATTTCCTCTGGCAACTGCAATGCGAGAAAAAGCCGGAGATATTCGGGAATGTCGTGGTGGTCGGCGGCGGCAACACCGCCATCGACGCCG
>JAPKZM010000243.1 GCA_026393775.1 Candidatus Aminicenantota bacterium | reverse complement strand
GTCATTCCGGTTGATTTCGCCCGCAGACTGATCCGCCGCGGCCAAAGTGATTTCGGCGTCATCATCGACGGCAGCAACTCCAATACCGCCAATCTGATTTACCAGTACAACGAAATGATCGTCCTTAGCTTCATGGCCAGGATGAAAAGGGTGGATCAACTATTGAATCTGAGGACCAAAGTGTATTTCAATCCCGAGGCCAGAAGCGCGGTTTTTTTCATCCCCGGCCAGATCGCCGCCATACTGTTGATGATTTCGGCCATGCTGACCTCCATCAGCATATCCAAGGAAAGGGAAACCGGTTCCATCGCCCTGCTGTTTATTTCGCCGCTGAAATCATACGAAATCATCATCGGCAAGACCATTCCCTATATCATTGTAGCCCTGCTGGACGGCGTGTTGACCCTGCTTTTCTCACGCTTCTGGTTCGGGATAACCATCCGCGGCAATCTAGCCGTGCTGTTGCTTTTTGCCGTTCTTTACATCATTTCCGGCCTCTCTATCGGCATCCTGATTTCTACCAGCGCCCGCACCCAGAAAGCCGCCATGCTGGCGGCGCAGATTTTTACCATGCTGCCTTCCTATCTGCTTTCGGGGTTCATTTTCCCGCTCGATTCGTTGAGTCCTTTTTTGCGCGGAATTTCCAAGTTCATTCCGGCCACGTATTTCCTGCGCATTATCCGCGGCGTCGTATTGAAGGGTTCGCAGCTTGAGCATTTCATTTTCGAGGGCATGATGCTCATCCTGCTCAGCGTCATCCTGCTCACGGCGGCCGTTGCCAAATTCAACCTGCAGAGAAAGGCGGTCCAATGAGATTGCGTTATTTGATCAAGAAGGAATTCATTGAGGTCATCCGTCAAAAGGAATTGCTGTTCCTGATTTTCGTAGCTCCGATCCTGCAGATCATTGTCCTCGGTTATGTGGTTTCCACCGACATCCGCAATATTCCGGTGGGCATTGTCAATCTGTCGCGCGCCCAGACGGCCGAACAGGTCATCCAACGTATCCGCTGCAGCCCGCTTTTCAACGTGCGCCAGGTAACACGCCAACCCGAAGATTACCTGGCCCTCCTCAAAAAGGGAACGGTGAAATCCATCATCATTTTCCGCGACTCGCTCGACCGGAAAAGGCAAATCCTGAAATATCCCGATGTTCAGATTCTAATGGACGGAGTCGATTCCAATACCTCGCTGATCGCCGCCGGTTACTTCAACGGCATCATCAAAAACTATATTCTCAATGACATGTCCAGACGGGGACAAGCATTGCCGCTGCAAGCCAGGACCGTCTTCCGCTTCAATCCCGAATTGCGCAGCATCAATTTCATGGGACCGGGGATCGTCGGTTTTTTGCTGACCATTCTAACCATATTCCTGACTTCGGTTTCCCTTGTGCGGGAAAAAGAGCAACAGACGCTTGACACGCTTCTGATCTCCAGGCTGAATGCCTTCGAGATTTACATTGGCAAAGCCCTGCCTGCGGCGCTGATCGGCATTGTGGATATGATCATCGGCTTGCTGGTGGTGCTTTTGTGGTTCGGCATCCCTTTCCGCGGTAATATTTTGAGCCTGGCGTTGACTGCACTGGTATACATGGCGGCCATTCTTGCCTATGCCCTGCTGATCTCGGTCCTTGCCTCCACCCAGCAGCAGGCCATGTTTTTCGGCTGGTTTTCCCTGTTGATCTTCCTGTTGATGTCGGGATTTTTCACCCCGATCGAAAACATTCCGCCGGGCCTGCGTTTTGTGTCCGCCATCAATCCGCTGCGTTACCTGATGAAAATCATCCGTGAGATATTTTTGAAAGGCAACGGCATCGCCTATTTCTGGAAGGACCTGCTGGCATTGAGCGGCATCGCGGTGACCCTGGTCTCCATTTCGCTGCTGAATTTCAAGCGCCTCATTTCCAAGTGACGGTTGCCGGCGGACCATCCCTGTGGCCGCTACTGAGAACATCCGTTTTGAGGGGGCTTTGGCGTGGCCTCTTGCAATTTGGATGAAATTTCCTTACTATCGATCGGTACTTGCGAGCCAGCATCGTGAAAAGCAAAAAAAGAGGCGAACAATGAAAAAATGGATGAGTTTTTGTTTGTGCATGCTATTTTTTTCTTCCTGCGCTTTTTTGAACGCCCAGGCGAAAGAGGCCAAAGTTGAATCGTTCCGCTTAAGCGAAAATATGTACCGCTTCGTATTGAATGACATTGTGAACATCGTGGCTTTCAGCGGCCCCGATGGGGTGCTTCTGGTCGATGACGGATTTGACGGTAACCCGGCCTTCGGATTCGTCCATTCGCCTGCGGCGGTCAAGGCGGAGTTGAAAAAAATCGGCAACGACCGAATCCGTTATATCATCAACACCCATACCGATCTGGACCATGCCTACGGTAACAGCGAGTTGGGACCGGATGCGACCATTATTGCCCATCAGCTTGGCAGGGAGCGCTTGGCGGGGCTGAGCCAATTTCCCCAAGCGGGGCTTCCCAACCTGACCTTTCGCGATTCCCTGCAGCTTTATTTCAACGGCGAGGAAATCGATCTTTTCTATCTGCCCGGGCATACCAACCATGACATCGCGGTTCACTTCAAGAAGGCAAAGATCGTATGCGTGGGCGATCTGATCATCCCCGATTCATTCGGGTCTATATCACCGACGGGCAATGCCCGCTCGCTGATCAAGGCCATTGATCTCCTCTGCCAGCGCTTCGGCGCTGACGTGGTTTTCATCGCCGGCCATGATCGCCCGCTGCGGCGAAAGGAATTGTTGATTTACAAAGACATGGTGGAAAAAACATTGGCCATCGTGGTCAAGGCCAGCAAACAGAATCAAAACCTCGAAACGATGCAGAAAAACGATATTTTAAAAGACTGGAAGTCCTGGAACGGCGTTTTGTTCAAAGAGCTTGACGCCAACGGCTGGATCGAGATGCTGTACATGAGCACGATCAAGGCGCTGAAACCTTCCGCTGCCAAAAGGCTCGGCGAACTACTGGCGGACGCCGATGATGCCGCCGTCCAATCCGCGATCCGCCGCTTGCTGGCTGGTAGGTCCGCTTATTATTTCCTGGAAAGGGAGTTCAACCTGCTGGGCTACAATTTGCTCAATGAGGGAAAATCGGTCGCGGCTATCGAGGTTTTCAAGATCACGGTCGAGTTATATCCGGGATCCTGGAACGCCTATGACAGCCTCGCTGAAGCCTATGCGAAAACGGGCAGCAAAGAGCTGGCCATCGCGAATTATGAAAAGTCCTTGCAACAAAATCCGGACAGCCAAAGCGGCAAGGATGCCCTGCGCCAGCTGCGGGAAAACAAGTAGCCTGTGAAATCCTCTTCGTTGACCCCTGAAGAGAAATCGCCTCTGGTTCCGCCGCGCACCGTTTTTATCGAGTTGACCAGCCATTGCAACATGCATTGCGCATTCTGCCCTTCCGATAGCCTGCGCCGGGAGAAGCGTTTTATTGACGACGCCCACGTGCGCGGCTTCTTGGATCAGCTTCATGGCCTCGGTTTGCGTCCGCCGGTTCTCCTGAACGTGATGGGCGAGCCGCTTCTCAACAAGCGCGTTTACGAATACCTCGACCTCTTGGAAAGCGAGGGGCATCCGGTCACCTTGATCACCAACATGACCCTGCTCTCCGATAAAGCGGTCCAAAAGGAGATCCTCAAGCACGGGAACGTGACCCTGGCTCTCAGCCTGCAGACGGCCACCCGGGTTTCCTACCGGATGCGCGGCTATCCGCGCTTGCCGTTCAAGGATTTTTTCGCCCTGATTGACGACGTGGTCGAGGAAAAATACCGCTTGGGCAGCGGCGCACGGCTGGAGATCCATATTGCCTCCAATTACGTCGTCGGCCACGACCCGTCCATTCAGGCCGATCCACCCTTCGACCTGTGGCCCAACTTTTCCTCCGCAAGAACCGAACGGCGCTGGATCGAGAAGACACTGCACCGCCTGGAATCGTTCGGCCGCCGTTTGCGCCGGGAATATCTCGCCGCCCTCGCTCGGGAAGAGAGCCGCTGCGCAGACCTCTACCGGGACCATATCGGCTCGCGCATCGCGACCACGCGGGCCCAGTTGCCCCCCGATTTCTTCCGCCTCAAGGATGAAGTTTTCTGGGGCTACATGCCAATTGCCAACGTGTTCCTTGTCTTCAAGTCGTTCGAGCTCTGGACCCGCGACGAAATTTTCCTCGCTTCCGCCCTGCCTGCGGACAGGTTCATCTACAATGAGGAAAATCCCGGGCCCAGGCCCTGCCCGATGAGCGAAAGCTTCGGGCTTCTCGCCAATGGCGATTACGTCCTCTGCTGCCTGGACTACGAGGGCGAAATGGAGCTCGGGAATATCGCCAGTGTCCCCGTCGCGTCGGTCCTCGCTGCGGAGCGCCGCGCCCGCATTCGCGCCAACGCTATGGTCGAGCCCCTCTGCCGCCGCTGCAAGGGAAACCTCTTTATATTCGCTACGGCCCCGCTCAAGGCCGGGGAGCAGGTGATCGACAAGTTCGGGCGCGGCTTCTGGCCCGGTGAGCCCGGGCTCCACGGCCGCGGCGGCCGCTGGACCCAGGGCGAAGCCTGGGCGTACGTCTATGTTCGCATCCCGGCCCGCGGCCTCGTGATCGAATATTTTTCCGAATTGGCGGATGCGGCGGGCTTCGAGATCGAGATCCAGCTATTCCATGCCGTTGACCGTACCTGGCAAACTGAAAAAAAGGTTGTCGGCGAAACTCGCGCCCATGCTTCTGCTGAGCGCCGGGTCGATTTCAATTTCCGCGTCGGCCATCTCTACCGGATCGTTCTGCGTTCGTCCACCTTTGTGCCGGACGAGCGCTTCGGCAACGGCGACAGGCGGCGCCTCGGCCTGGCCATCCACGGCCTGTACCTTTGTACGGCGGGTCATGCCCGCTTGCGCCTGAGCACGGCGGGCCCTGACCGTTGACACAGCGGGCTTTGACCGCCCTGTGCACAGCAGGGCGTTGATCGCCTCAGCACGGCGGTTTCTGACCGCCGGCCTCCGGGGCGGCTTCATTTACAGGGCTGCCGGTAAATGGTATAATATTTGGCAATGAACGAGTTAAAGTATATCGCCGTGGAGGGATTGATCAAATCGGGGAAGACCAAGCTGGCCAGGATCCTGGCCGAGGAGTTCAAGTCCCGGCTGGTCCTGGACAACCAGGGCAACCCTTTCTTAAAGGAGTACTACGAATCCTATTCGGCCAACTACAGTCCCCTGGCCCTCAAAGCCCAGTTGATATTCCTGATCAACCGTTTCAACCAGCAGCTGGAGATGAAGCAGAAGGACCTTTTCCAAAAAACCACTGTGGCCAACTACATCTTCTACAAGGACGGCATCTACGCCCACACCATCCTCAGCGACGAGGACCTGGATATTTATAAAAGGATCCTCCATGTTTTTTCTGAAAAGATCGTCCCTTGCGGTTTGGTCGTTTACCTGCAGACTTCTTTTTCGGAGATGATCCAGCGCATCCACAAGCTCGGCAGCGAGCTGGAAAAAAGGATGCCCAGCGAGTACTGGCGGGAGATCTACGAGGCTTACAATTACTATTTTTTCAACTACAAGTTGTCGCCTCTGCTGGTGGTCAATGTTGAGAAGGTCGATTTCGAAAACCGCAAGGAGATCGCCAATCTGATCACGGAAATAAAAAATCACAAGAAAGGGATCAGCTATTATGCTCCAGCCTGATTCGGAAAAACGGACGGTCCTGAACCTGGGTCAGAAAAAAACCAGGGGTGAAAAGATAACGGCCGTGACGGCCTATGATTTCCCAACCGCCCGCGTCGCCGCTGACGCCGGTATCGACATCATCCTGGTTGGCGATTCGCTGGGCATGGTGTTACAGGGACATGAAAACACCATGAAAGTGACCATGGACGAAATGATCTACCATACGGCTATGGTGACGCGAGCCGAACCGCCGGCACTGGTGGTCGGTGATATGCCTTACGGGTCGTTCCATGTGAGCATTGAAAAAAGCGTGGAAAACGCCTGCCGCTTCATCAAGGAAGGCGGGGCCGAAGCGGTCAAACTCGAGGGCGGCCGCAAGAGATTCAGGACAATCGAGGCCTTGCTAAATGCCGAGATACCGGTCATGGGTCACTTGGGATTGACTCCGCAATCGGTGCACCAGCTGGGCGGATTCAAGGTCCAGGGCAAACTGCGCGAAGAAGCCTGCGAAATTTTCGCCGATGCCTTGGAATTGGAAAAGCTCGGGGTATTCGCCATTGTTCTGGAATCGATTCCCCTGGAACTGGCCAAAAAAATCAGTGAAAGGCTGAGTATTCCCACCATCGGTATCGGCGCCGGTCCTTTCTGCAACGGCCAGGTGCTGGTTTTTCCCGATCTGGTCGGGCTCACGAACTTGTACCTGCCCAAGTTTATCCGCAAGTATGCCGATACGCATGCCCTGTGGCTGAAAGCCCTGGGTGATTATATCCGCGATGTGCAAAACGGAACATTTCCCAATGACCAGGAAAGCTACCATTTGCTCAAAGATATCGACGAGTTTCTACAATGAAGATTTGCCGTACCATTGAAAGCTTGTCCAGCGCCTTGTCTTCGGTTGGGCAACAAAGTATCGGCTTTGTGCCGACCATGGGGTTTTTGCATGCCGGGCACCTTAGCCTGGTAGAAAAATGCCGGCAAGAGAACGACCTGGCCGTTGTTTCCATTTACGTCAATCCCGCCCAGTTCGCTCCGAACGAAGATTTAAACCGTTATCCCCGTGACCCGGATCGCGATATCGCCCTATTGGAAAAAGAACGGACCGACCTGCTGTTCATGCCCGATGCCATGGAAATATATCCCCCCGGCTACGAGACGTACATCCGCGTCGAGGGTCTGGAAGCAGCCCTGTGCGGGAAATCGCGGCCCCGACATTTCCGCGGTGTGGCCACGGTGGTGCTCAAACTGTTCAACCTGGTCGGCCCGCAGCGGGCCTATTTCGGCCAGAAGGACGCCCAGCAGGCCATCATTATCCTGCGCATGGTCCGCGATCTGCACCTGCCGGTCCAGGTCAGGGTCCTGCCCATCGTGCGCGACAGCGACGGCCTGGCAATGTCCTCGCGCAACGTCTACCTAACTCCGGTCGAACGGCGGGCGGCCCTGCATCTGCCCAAGGCGCTGGGCAACGCCGCTGCCCTGATCCACGACGGGGTGCGGGACGACGCCGCGATCAAGAAAACCATGGCCGACGAATTGGCCAAGGACCCGCTCGTTTGTATCGATTATATCGCCATGGTGCGGCTGCAGGACCTGGCCGACCTGGTGGCGGTTGAGCCGGGAAACACCCTGATCGCCGCGGCCGTTCACGTCGGCAAGACCCGGCTGATTGATAATTTATTATTAGGAGATTTGTCATGCTGATCCCATTCCTGGTCGCGAAGATACACAGAGCCACGGTCACCGGGTCCGACATCAACTATGAAGGCAGCATCGCCATCGACGAAGAAATAATGGAAAAAGCCAACCTGCGCGTTTTTCAACAAGTGGACGTCTACAATGTCAACAACGGGGCGCGCTTTTCCACTTATGTCCTCCCCTGGCCCCGTGCCTCCAGGGGGATCGTGGTTAACGGCGCCGCCGCCCGCCTGGTTCAGCCCGGCGATACGATCATCATCGCCGCTTTCGCCCTGATCGCCGAAAAGGAGCTGGATTCGCTCAATGCCGTGATCATCAACATGGCGGCCGGCAACGAAATAGAAAAAATCACGCACACGAAGCTGTGAGAGGGCTGCGGCCCTTTCGCTACAAGGAAAACTCATGAAAAAAGTACTCGGTCTGGGCAACGCCCTGGTTGACATCCTGGTCCGCATCAGCGACGAGCGCCTGCTGGGCTCGCTGCAGCTTCCCAAGAGCTGCATGACCCTGGTGGAGGAAGCGCAGATCAACGCCATCCTGGCCAGGATCGATGGCCTGGAAAAGCAGGAGACCTGCGGCGGCTCGGCGGCCAACACCATCAGCGGCCTAGCCCGCCTGGGCATCGGCACCGGCTATATCGGCAAGATCGGCAATGACCCCTATGGGAAGTTCTTTGCCGGCGAGATGCGGCGGCACGGCACCGAGGCACGAATGTTCCACGGCGTTTCGCAGACCGGGAGGGCGCTGGGTTTCATCACCCCCGACTCGGAGCGTACCTTCGCCACTTTTCTGGGCGCCGCGGTGGAACTGGAGGCGTCCGACCTTTCCCCGGAGCTGTTCCGCGGCTACGATTATTTTCATATCGAGGGCTACATGGTCCAGAACCACCCCCTGGTCGAAGCTGCCATGCGCCTGGCCAAGGAAGCCGGCCTGGAAGTTTCGCTCGACCTGGCCAGTCATAACGTAGTCCGGGAGAATATTGGCTTTTTACAGGACATGGTGGCCAGGTATGTGGACATCGTGTTCGCCAACGAGGATGAGTCCATGGCTTTCAGCGGCAAAAATTCCCCGCATGAAGCCCTGGTTAGTATTTCCCCCCAATGCCGCATCGCCGTGGTCAAGCTGGGTAAAAAAGGCTCCTTGATCAAGCACAAGGATGAGCGGCATGAAATCGAGTGCATCCCGGCCGTGGCTATCGATACCACCGGCGCCGGCGACCTCTATGCCGCCGGCTTCCTATATGGCCTGATCCAGGGTTACCCGCTGCCGGTTTGCGGCCGCATCGGCTCGCTGCTCTCGGGCAAGGTGGTCGAAGTGATCGGCGCCAAGCTGGATGAAAAAAAATGGCAGGAAGTGGAAGCGGCCCTACCCAAGCTCATATCCTGAGAATCAAAACGCGGGAGGATGGAAGTGAAGGACAAGAGCGAAAAAGCCGTGGCCATGATGGCCGGGGGCTGGAACTGCGCGCAATCGGTTTTGGGCGTATTCTGCACCGACCTGCGTTTCGATCGGGGTACGGCCATGAAGCTAGCCGCCGGCTTCGGCTCCGGCATGGCCCGCAAGCAGGAGGTCTGCGGAGCGGTAAGCGGCGGTATCATGGTCATCGGCTTGAAACACGGCCCGGCTCATGAAGGCGACAAGGAAGCCAAGGAACTGGTCTATCGCTTGGCCCGGGAACTTATGGAGCGTTTCGCGGCCAAGTTCGGCTCCTGCCAGTGCCGGGAGCTGCTCGCGGGCTGCGACCTGGCCAGCGAGGCAGGGCAGAAGAAATACCGGGAAGAAAATATGGCTGAAAAAGTCTGCCGCCCCTGCGTGGCCGAAGCCGTGCGCATCCTGGAAGACATTCTATCGCGGCCATGAGCGCTTTGGCTATTGGCATGGAGATTCCCTGGTGATCCAGAGTCGGGGATGGGGGGAATCCGCAGACGGACGATCGCGGCGAAACCCGGGCGGCCTGATTTGCGTTAAAATATGTGATAAATCTTGTAGGAGGAAAAAATGCCCAAAAAATTTCACGTTCTCATTCTGGCCGGTTTGGCGGTGTTCATGATCGCCGGCCTGGCATCTGTCATGGCGGCGCAGGAACAGTCCCCCAAGGGGACGGTCATAGACGCCCAGTCCCCCAAAGGGACGGGCGCAACCGCCCAGCCCCCCAAGGGGACGGACGTAGACGCCCTGCCCCTCATCCCGCGCCAGATCCTGTTCGGCAACCCGGTCAAGGCGGCGCCGCGTATTTCTCCGGACGGCACGCGCCTGGCCTACCTTGCCCCGTCAGACAAAGCCGTGCTCAACGTTTGGCTGCGCACCATCGGCAAGGACGACGACACCCAGGTCACCAACGACACCCACCGTGGCATCCGCATCCACTTCTGGGCCGAAGATGGCAAACACCTTTTCTACATGCAGGACCTCAATGGCGACGAAAACTTTCACATTTACTCGGTCGACCTTGAATCCAAGGTCGTACGTGACCTGACGCCGTTCCAGGGCGTGCGGGCCGGCGATCTCATGCTCGACAAGAAACATCCCAACGAAATGCTGGTCGGCTTGAACCTACGCGATCGTCGCGTTTTCGACATGCACCGGGTCGACCTGAACAGCGGTGCCATTGTCCTGGACACGGAGAACCCGGGCGACGTCCTGGGCTGGGTCACCGATGCCGACTTCCAGATCCGCGCCGCCCAGGCCCAGAATCCCATGGACGCATCCACGGTCTTGCGCGTCCGCGACAGCCGCACTGCCCCCTGGCGCACGCTGCTGACCCTGCCTTTCGGCGAGAACGGCGGCATCGACGACTTCTGCGCCGATGGCAAGTCCCTGTATGTGGAGACCTCGGTAGGGGCCGACACCGCCCGCCTGGTCAAAGTGGATATCGCCAGCGGCAGGGAGTTGGAGACCATCGCCAAGGACCCACGGGTCGACGTGGGCGGGGTGATCATCCATCCCGATACGCGCCAGGTGCAGGCAGTCGGTTTCAACTACCTGAAAAACGAATGGCGTGTGCTCGATCCAACCATCAAAGCCGACTT
>JAPKZM010000161.1 GCA_026393775.1 Candidatus Aminicenantota bacterium | reverse complement strand
ACAGTACTGCCGCGGGCATGGGCGACTTTTTCCTTTTTCTGTTCTTTGCTCAAGCGGAATGTTTTGGTCAAATTTTCCACGACGATCATGAGTGGTTTCTCCTGTTGGGCAGCAAAGCGAAAGTGTAGCGCCGGACCGCCGGCAAGTCAAGCTTTTGCCCGGATACAACGCACCGGCGTTACGATAAATCCTGCTTGGTAAAAATCGAAAGGAAACGGTAGCCGCGGCTTTCGATGGTTTCGCGGCCGCCCTCCTGGCGGTCGAGCACGGCCATGATCACCTCGACCTTGCCGCCATGGGCTTCAACCTGCTCGGCCCCTTTGATGATCGAACCGCCCGAGGTGATGACATCGTCAAACAAGGCCACGCGGTCGCCCGGATGGAAGTTGCCCTCGATCGACTTGCGCGTGCCGTGGGCTTTCTCCTCCTTGCGGATGATAAAAGCGGGCAGGGGTCGCTTTTCCAGGTGGCTGAGAACGGCGATGGCGGTTACGATGGGGTCGGCGCCGATGGAATAACCGCCGACCGAGTCCACTCTGAATTCACTCAGCATCTGCAGAAAAATCTTTCCGCACAGGGTCGCGCCTTCGGGGTCGAGCGTGGTAACGCGGGCATCGCAGTAAAAATTACTGGTTTTGCCCGAGGCCAGGGTAAACTCCCGGTCCTTTACCACCGATTTTTTCAGCAATATTTCCCGCAGGCAGTCTTTCAAACCAGTTTTCCCCTGAAATCCCCAGGGAGAACTTTCAAGAAATAAGGCGCGAATTCCTGGATGGAGCTTTCAAGGAACTCGAGGTTCTCCGGGCTGAAATCCTCGCCCGCCTCATGCATGGAAGCTCCCTTGCGGGAAAGTTCGATGATGCCGAATTTGACCTCGCCACTGCGCAGGATCGTGCTCATCATTTTCCATATTTTCCTGATCTTTTCGCCGGGGCCCTTGATGTATTCAAAAAGGTGCAAGTGCTTCATTTGATTGAAATTGTTCTCGATCATGCCCCGGTTCATCTTGAAAACCCGGGCCGCGAAAGCGTCGGGCGAAGAGATCGGTATCATCCCGGCATTGACCAGAAAATCGGGGGCGGCAAAGGAGAGGACCATGTTGTCCTTGTCGGTGAGCAGCAGGGCGACCTCATCGACTTGCAGCTCGAAATTGTCGCAATAGAACTTGACGATATCGTCGACGACCGATTTGAATGTTTTTTCCGATTGGCCGGCGCTGGTGACCATTTTCATCTTTTCAATCAATAAGTTAATGTCCTTCATGATAACTCCCGCGCTAATGATAATATTTTTTCAAAAAAAAAACAAGCAGCACAAACTTTCCAGCCCTGCAGGCGGTAGTCACACTATGGTTTCAGCAAGCTCTGCAAGTGGCTGAAACCATCTAGTGTGACTATACCAACACTCGATGTTTTTGACAACTTACAAAGCTTGTCAAAAACATAGTGTTGGTAATCTAGTTTGTCTGTCCTCTGGACGCATTTCAGCCGGCCTGAAGCGGAAAAATCCCCTGGCGGGTGATGATGCGCTTTTGCAGCGTGACATTTTCCAGAGACACGTGGCCGGTGACGATGCACTCGGACAGCGACACGCCCTCCCCCAGGCGGGTGTGTTCCCAGAGGACCGAGTTTTCCACCCGCGCCCGCGGGGAGATCGTTACGTCTGCGGACAGCGAATTGGCGCTTCGCTCCCCGACATGCGCCCGGTATTGCTCATTCGCATGCAAATAGGATTCTGGGGTGCCTATATCAAGCCAAATCCCGTTATAAAAAACGGTTTTGAAATGCAGCCGCCGCCTAGTGATGCTGGAAAAAAAATTCACGCTGTCGATTTTTTCGATCGCCTTCCTCCTGAATAAAGCCGCCCCGGCATACATCAAGCCCGGACCATGGCCGGGAGGGGAAACATCGAGAAAAACGTCGCCCGGACTCCGCAAATGGCCGTAGCGGCCGGATGGGTCGTGCCGCGTCAGCAGCACGCCGTCGACGGCGGGATCAGCCGTCTTTTGGACCAAAGCGGACAGCGGTATTTCCAGGAACGTGTCGCCGTTGACAACCAGGAGCCAGTCGGAGAAAAACGGCAGTGCCTGACGCAGCACCATGCTGCCGCTTAATTCTTTTTCGCTGATGAAATCGATTCCGCCTTCCTCACCGGCGGCCTGCTCGACCTGTTCGGCCAGATGATGGAGATTGACGAATCCCTCCCGGCAACCCTGCGCCCGCAGTTGTTTCAGCAGCAGGCGCAGCAGGGGAACGCCATTCAACGGGAAAACCGCTTTCGGCTTGATCAGCGAAAGAGGTTCGGCCCTTTTGCCGTAGCCGCCGGCCAGGATGAAAAATTTCACTCGCCGAAAACCATATGCCCGGAATGCCCGGAGCGGAGAAAGAGCTGGAGATAGGATTCGCGGATGTAATCATCCGCCGCGAAACCCAAGCGGGCGGCCACGGCGTCAATGTGTTCGGGGTCGCCCTCAATTTCGATGAAATCGCCGATCGGGGTCTCGTCGATCATGATGCGCGCCCCGCCGGCAGTGAATACTTCACGGTATTTCTCGTAAATGAAAGACAACCGGAACCCGAGAGCCCGGATTATTTTTTCCGCAGCGGCAAAATCAGAGACCCTCACCTCGGTTTCCTCCCTGACCTTGTAGCGGGAGTTCCCCTGGGCCGGCGTTTTCAAGGTCAATACGGCGTTCTCCCCGGTTCGGCGCAGGCGCAAAAGCATCCCGCGCTCTCGCAATTTCTTCCGGGCCGTGTCAAAGACGATATTTCTTTCGAACGCACGTTCCGTTTCCAAGGCGGCCGGCAGACGCAGGATTTTCCTGCGCAAGGGTTCCAACCCCTGCACCTTGATTTTGACCTCGATCTCCAGCCGCTTTTCAGTATTCACGATAGCGGACGAATTCCAGCAAGCTTTCCAGCGAGCTGCGGTAAGGGGAGGGGGGGAACGAGCGCAGGAAGCGGGAGCACTTCCGGTGGTAGCGGTCGATAACCGCCAGTGACCGCTCCTGAATGCCCAGATCCCGGCAGCGAGCCAGCAGCGGCCCGGGAGTGGGGCGGTCGAATCCCTTGACGAGCGGCAGGCCTCCTCCCTGCAGCAGCAGGATATAAGGCAAGGTCACCTTCCCCTCCTTCAGGTCCTGGAAGCGGCTTTTGCCGGCCCGGTCGGAGAAGAGGTCCAGGAGGTCGTCGCTGATCTGGAAGATCATGCCGAAATCCTGGCCGAAGCGATAAAAATTTGCTGCGCTAGCAGCATCCTTTCCGGCCAGCCGGGCCGCCAAGGCGGCGATACCGGCGAACATGCTCGACGTCTTCTTGCGGATGATATTGTAGTAGGTCCGGGGCTGGATGCGGTAATTGAAATTGTTCTCAAACTCGAGGATCTGCCCCTCGATCATCTGCCGGGAGGCCTCGGCCAGCATGTCGATGGCCGCAGCGCCGCCTCCCCGGGTCAGCATGCGGATGGAGGTGATGAAAAGGAAATCGCCCCAGAGCACCGAAAGGCAGTCGCCGAAATGGTGGTTGGGGGTCTTTTCGCCGCGCCGCCAGGAGGAGTGGTCGATGATGTCGTCGTGAACCAGGCTCGACAGATGCAGCATCTCGATGGCCGCGCCCAGCACGGGCAACCCCTTGGACTTGGTCCTGTTCATCCCGGCCAGGAGGAAAAGGAAGGCGGCGCGGATCTTCTTGCCCTTGGCAACCGGAGTGCGCTGCCGCAGTTCCGAGATCAAGCGGATCTCACTGCCGATATGCCTGGCTAGGACCTTTTCCGTGGCCTTCAGCAGCGGCAGGACCGGTTTCTGAATGTTTAGATAATCCATTGTCGGCGTTATTTTACCATCTCGGCTCAGGCTTGACAAACAGAAAGACCCATGAGGGCGACCGTCCGGGAGAAGAGAACCGCCAGGCGATCATCCGCTTGGGAAAATCGGCATGGGCGGCCGGATTGTGTCGCAGTTGGAGTAAAGTTATCTCAGCCAGCCCGGAGGAACTCCGGCTTTCCTGGCATTTTCAAAAAATTCCTCCAGCTGCGTTTCGGATTGGCTCAGGAACAGCTTTTTTTGCTCCAATTGATTGGTCACCTGGGCAATTTGCACCTTGATGGCGTCCTGATCGGCCGGGATATTCTTGATATAAAAATCCGACCAAAGCTTGTTCAATTCCAACTGCTGGCTCTGGATGCTTTCCTTCAACTCCGCGATCCGCGTCTCCAGCTGGACCTGCTGCCTTTTCCAATAATCGGGCTGCTTTTTTTCATCCGCCGGCGCAGCACTGCCGGGGACAGCGGGGACATTTTCTTCCGCCGCCGGGGGGGGGGATTCCGACTCCATCTGCACGAACCCGTAGGGCCTGCTGCCGCCGGAGAACTTGTTCACGTTGGCATCGGTGATCGACTGCTTGGACTTGGAGACTTTTTTTCTCCTTTCCTCCTCCTGTTTTTTCAGCGCGACCAGGTCGATCGCCCCTTTGCCGAAGACCGGCGAAAGCCCGGTCAAGAAAAAACAGGTCAGCAACACCCAGACGGGAAATTTCATTTTCCGTTCACCTCGATTTTTACCAACCGGTTTTTCTGGCGTTCCTCTTCGCTGCTGTTGTCAAAGCGCGGCTCCTTTTCGCCGTAAAAAAACGACTCCACGTGTGCGGCATCCACGCCGTACTGGGAGATCAAGATGCCCTTGACCGCGTCCACGCGCTCCTTGGCCAGCCGGAGATTGTATTCTTCATCGCCGATGTTGCAGGTATAACCGCGCAAGGTGACCAGGTATTCCGATTTGGCGGCGATGAAGTCCTTGATGGCCGCAAAATCTTGGCTGTGATCGCCCTTGGGCTGCTTGCTGGCAAAATCAAAAAGAATGTCCACGGTCAGCGTGTCCCCGGCTGGTTCTGCCGGCTGAGCCTCGTCGAGCTGGGCATTTTTCATTTCCTGGCCCTCGACCTGCTGCACATCGACGACGGGGATATTCTCCTTTTTCTCGGCCTCGGCGGTTCCCGAAGCTTTTTCTTCGCCGCTCGGGAGAATCGCTACCGCATCATCCAAGCGGATATCCATGTCGGCGTCGAGTATTTTCATGGTGGAATTGGTATTTTCAGCCTGGACAACGATGCCCAAGCCGACGATCAGTGGCGGCAGGTCCTTTTTCAAAATCCGGTAGATCAACAGGAAGGTTCCCTTGGCGACCACTCCCTGCCCCAGATCAACGGTGACATATTGGGAAGTGGCGGAAATGGAAGACGCCAAACCCATCGACAAGTCGGTGTATACGATTTTGCCGCTGATGGCATTGGCCGGAATGCGGGCAAGCATATAATCGATCTTTTTGGCGAAAACGGTTTTCTCGGGGTTGAAAGGAACGGCAAAATCGCCGATATTCACGGGGTGGCAGCCCGTTTTCAATTGGATGACCGAATTGTAGTTTTCTACGCCGGTGACTTCGGCCAGAGATTTTTTAAGGAAATATCGGCCCAGGCCCCTGATCGACCTCCCCGGGCCGATGATCATGAGCTGGTCCCCGACTTTCAGCCCGTCCTTGGCGCCTTTATTGACAATGAGGCGGTCCTGGTCCGAAAAATCAAAGCGCGGGTCAACCGGCTTGTACTCCTTCTCGATCCGGATATCCTGCGGCATGCTGTCCCTGATGAAATAAGTGCAATTCAAATCGGTCTCCGAAATCAGCAGGGTCTCTTCCGAGCTGATATAGGTTTTTTGAATATTATAGACTTTCTTGGATTCATCCGCGTTCATCGTCAATACCAAGGTTAATAAAGCAAAGATGATAAAAAAAAGTGTCTTTTTCATTTTAGCCTCTCCTGTTTGCTTGGAATTGGCATTCCGGGGCTTCTTTTCCCATTATGAACACTTTAATAAATCAAAAATAAACTTTTGTCAAGTTTATCGCCGCTCCAGCGCCGAAAAACGAGTCCGCCTGACTATCCGTTCACATGCCCAGCAATCTCATGCTGAAATAGGAAAAAGAGACAAAAATAAGGCTTTTAAAGAGAAAATACAATAGTGCGATGACGATGCTTTTTTTCAGACCGAGTTTGCTGAAATGGGCAATGCCCAGTGTCAGGGCCAGAAGATACCAGAGCGAGAAAAAATCAAACTGGGCCAGAACGAGGTAGGACAGGCTTCTGAAGTCCAAGGCGGGAAAGAAAATGGTCAAGCCGGTATGAACGAACATGGTTTTTTTGACCGCGATCAAGGTGGCTTTTACAATTCCTCCCAGAAACATATCCAGCAACGAAGCATGCACGACCCCGGAAAAATAATGGCTGAATTCGCCGGCGGCGCCGGCCACCTTGAAAAACAGATACACGAAAAAAGCCGCCAACAGGAGCATGATGGCCGCCATGGGCAGCTGGGTAAGCGCGCCGAAGAGGCGCTGACCGGGAGTGAATCGATCCAGGCTGGCCAACTGCTCTTCGCTCAACCTGTCGGCCATTTCCGAATCACGGATGAATTTCGCCCCTTCCACCTTGGTGATGGGATAGGTTAGATAGGCAACGATAGCCGTAGTCAGCAGGATGAGGATGAATACGCCCAGCCAGCGTTTCTTATCCATTACCCGACTGATGGTAGGGCCGGGATTATCGACCACCCCCGTGAAGACATCTAAAAATTCCTTCATCTTGCCTCCCCTGCCTTTAGCGGTTGAATGGTTTCACCGCCTGGTTTCCGGAATGTGTGTATACGAAACAGGCCGCGATTGGTTGTCGCGCCAGCCGATTTCCGGTATAATTGAAAATCAGCCAATAGTCAAGGAAAAACAATGAATTACAATTTTGCGGAAATTGAGGCGAAATGGCAGAAGCTCTGGCGGGAAAAGGGGACGTTCCGAGCAGCCGCGGACGGGAAAAAGCCGAAATATTACTGCCTGGAGATGTTTCCCTACCCTTCCGGCTCGGGCCTCCATGTCGGCCACCTCAAGAACTACGTGCCGACCGACGCCTTCTGCCGCTTCAAGAGCATGCAGGGCTTCAACGTGCTGCATCCGATGGGCTGGGATGCATTCGGCCAGCCGGCCGAGAATGAGGCCATCCGCCTGGGCCGCAATCCGCGCGCGATGGTGCCCGAGTACGCGGCCACCTACCGCGAAACGCTGATCAAGGCCGGGTGCTCCTATGACTGGGAGCGCGAGATCAACTCCAGCCTCCCCGAGTACTACAAGTGGACGCAGTGGATCTTCCTGCTGCTCCATCACAAAGGACTGGCCTACCGGGCCACCGCCCCCATCAACTGGTGCCCGGCCTGCAAGACCGGCCTGGCCAACGAGGAGGTCAAGGACGGCCGTTGCTGGCGCTGCGACTCAGCCGTCGAAAAGAAGCCGATGCCGCAATGGTTCTTCCGCATAACGGACTACGCCGACCGCCTGCTGGCCGACCTGGAGAAGCTCGACTGGTCCGAGGGGGTGAAGGAGATGCAGCGCGACTGGATCGGCCGCAGCGAGGGGGGCCGAGGTCGATTTCGCCGTCGGCGAAGGAGATGCCCGTATCCGCGTCTTCACCACCCGGCCCGACACCCTGTTCGGCGCCACCTTCATGCTCCTGGCCCCGGAACATCCGCTGGTCAAGCAGATCACCGTCCCTGAGCGGCGCGGCGAAGTGGATGCCTACGTCCGCAAGGCGCAAGGCGAATCGGAAATCGACCGCTTGAACGCCGAGCGCGCCAAAAGCGGAGTGTTCACCGGCGCTTTCGCCGTCAACCCGGTCAACAACGAGAAGATCCCGGTTTGGATCGCCGACTACGTGATGATGGGCTACGGCACCGGCGCCATCATGGCCGTTCCGGGCCAGGATACGCGCGACTGGGAGTTTGCCGAGAAGTTCGGTCTTTCCATCATCCGCACGGTCCAGCCGCCGGCCAGTTTTGAGGGCACGGCGTACCTCGGGGATGGACCGGCTATCCATTCCGGTTTCCTGGACGGCCTGCATATCGCGGACGCCAAGCAGCGCATGATCGACTGGCTCAAAGAGAAAGAACTGGGTAAGCCCGCGGTCAATTACCGGCTGCGGGACTGGCTGATCTCCCGCCAGCGCTACTGGGGAGCGCCGATCCCCATCGTCCATTGCCCGGCCTGCGGCGAGGTGCCGGTCCCGGAGTCGGAGCTGCCGGTCCTGCTGCCCGAGGTCGAGAACTACCAGCCTTCCGGCACCGGCGAGTCACCGCTGGCCGCCATCCCCGAATTCGTGCGTACCCGCTGCCCGAAGTGCGGCGGCGCGGCCCGGCGCGAGACCGACACCATGGGCGGCTACGCCTGCTCCTCCTGGTATTTCCTCCGCTACGCCGACCCCGGCAACGGGGCGGCTTTCGCCTCGCGCTCTGCCCTCGACTACTGGCTGCCGGTGGACCTCTATACGGGCGGCATCGAACATGCCCGCTCGCACCTGCTTTACGCCCGCTTCTGGACGAAAGTGCTGTACGACGAGGGATTGCTGGGTTTCGAGGAGCCGTTCCTGATCCTGCGCAACCAGGGTTCGCTGCTGGCCCTGACCCCCGGGCGCAGGCCGCGGCACCTTCAACAGCTACCATCAAGGCCCCTTCATCAGGGACCAGTAGGGTCCCTTCAACAGGGACCATCAGGGCCCCAGGAGAAGGGCGACGGAGGCGACGAGAAGATCGTCGACTGGATCGTGCTCAAGCACGACGAGCGCGAGCTATATCCGGCCGACCAGGTGATCTGGCGCTGGGCGCGTATGTCCAAGTCGAAGGGCAATGTGGTTACCCCGGACGACATCACCGGCCGCTACGGCGCCGACTCGCTGCGCATTTACGAGATGTTCGTGGCACCCTTCGAGGACAATGTCCAGTGGAGCGAGGAGGGGATCCAGGGCTCGCACCGCTTCGTCGCCCGCGCCTGGCGCTGGCTGCAGGCGGCACGGCCGCTCTGGCGGCAGGACTGGCGCGCGAAGCTGCCGACAACGATGGCGCCGGAGGTGCGCGCCGTGCGCCGCAAACTGCACCAGACAGTGCAGAAAGTGGGGGCGCAGATCGAGTCCTTCCAGTTCAACACGGCGCTGGCCGCCATCATGGAACTGCTCAACAGCATGTACACCTACGCGCCGCTGGAGAAGGAGGCGCTGTCGCCCCAGGTTGATGCCGCCGTCGTTTCCGAGCTGGCCGAGACCCTAACCCTGCTGCTGGCCCCCTTCGCACCGCACCTGGGCGAGGAAATCTGGCAGCAGCTGGGCCGCGAGGGGACCGTCTACCGGGCACCTTGGCCGGCCTTCGACCCGGCCGTGGCCGCCAGCGACAGCGTCAATGTCATGATCCAGGTTAACGGCAGGATCAAGGACAAGGTCAGCGTCGCGCTCGACTGCGGGGAGGAAGAGGTGAAGGAAGCCGCCCTGCAAAGCGAGAAGATCAAGCAGCTGCTCGCCGGCCGCCAGATCGTGAAAATCATCTTTGTCAAGAACAAGATGCTCAGCATCGTATGCAAATGAAACACGGCTCATGGTTGTTGCTGCTGCTGCTTGCGACCCTGTTGAACTTGCAGTGCGGCTATCGCTTGACGGGCCGGGGACGGAACCTGCCGGCCGCGGCCCGGACCATTGCCATCCCCGCATTTGCGAATGAAACTCCGCGCTATGGAACGGAACGTTTCATCACCGCCGCGCTCAGGGAAGAATTCCTCAAACGAAGCCGCCTGCAATTGAGCGCAGCGGTGGAAAAAGCCGATCTGCTGCTGGAGGGAAGGATCAGCGTTTTCGAAACCGTCCCCATCGCCTATGACACCCGCGGCGCGGCCAAGCGCTACGAGGTCCGCATCAGCGTCCATGTTCGCCTGATCGACTTGAAAAAGAATGAATTGGTCTACGAAGGGAACGAACTTTCCTTCCGTGAAGTGTACGAAGCCGCCGCAGGCGACGGAGCCCCCGTAGGGGACGGAGCCCCCGTAGGGGACGAAGCCCCCGTAGGGGACGAAGCCGTTGGCGGAGATTTTTTTCCCCGGGCGGCGGGCGCCCGGGATAAAATAGCCGCGAAATTCGCTGCCGGTATCGTTTCATCCATCCTGGAAAATTTTTGATGCCTGAGACCACTTTTTTCAATTTTATCAACCGCGTCCGCAGTGAAAAAACTTCTCCTTCCCTGCTCGTCCTGCACGGTTTCAACGAGTATCTGGGAGAGCACGTCATCGCCGAGATCAGCCGCTCCTTCGGCCAGGAAAAAAGCGATTTTAATTTCAAACGGTACTATTTTGACAGCGAAGAGGAAAACAGCTGGGAAGACATCCTGAACGAAGCCAACAGTTCGAGCTTTTTTATCAGCGCCAAAAAAATTATCACCGTGGCCATCCGCAGCGAAAAAAAACTGGCGCTGAACGCCGCCGCCAAGGAAGCCATCACCCGTTACCTGGAAAAACCAAATCCCCATGCCACCCTGATCGTTTACGTATCTTTGGACATCAGCCGCGACGATTACAGACAGTTGAAAAAAGGTAAAATCGAAAGCCTGCTGAAATGCTTTCAATCTCCGCAAACCATGGTCATCGACCTGGACAAGACCCCCGAACTTGAAATAAAAAACTACATCAAACAGTACCTGAAGGAACGAAAGATCACCATCACGGTCGGGGCCATGGAAAAAATCCAGGAGATCAAGGGTGACGATTTCATCTCCATCATCCAGCAGCTGCCCAAGCTGGAAGCGGCCGCCGCCACCAGCCTGAGCATCGACAGCGAGGAGGTCGACGAATTGATCACCGGCATCAATTCCCATTCCATATGGGATCTGACCGAAGCCATTGAAAGGGAGGACGCCAGCGCCTACCTGGATATTTTAAAGTACCTGTTCATCAATGGCATCAAGCCGAGTTTCATCATCGGCACCCTGATTTCCTATTATCATAAGATTTACACGGCCAAGTTCCTGATGAAACACCATTTTACGATCCCGGACATCGGCAAGGTGCTGCAGCAGCCTTCTTTCATTCTGAATAAATTCATCGCCCTGGTCAAGAATTTCCCCGACTTCAAGATCCAGGAGGTGCTGAAACTGATCTACCGCCTCGATTACGAATCCAAGACCAGCGGCGAAGATTCGGCCCGCATATCCCTGCAGAATTTCATCTTCCAGGTGAAATTTTTAAAAAGATAACCGTCTATTTCCCCAAAGTGGAAAACAGTTGCGGAAATTTTTTTTCTTTTTCCTAATCGAGTTGATTTAGATGTTTTTCCTGTGCTATGGTTGAACCAGCATGAGGAGATAAGCCATGAAAAAAACAAGCCGTTTCATGATCGCGGGGCTGATCCTGCTCTCCATTGTCAGCCCAGCCTGCAAAAAAAAGAAAAGCCCGCAGACAGAGGGTTGGTACCGTTATATCAGCGCCTATACATCGGGATCCATATCCCGCAAAGCCCAGATCCGCGTCCTTTTCGTGGCCAACGTCGGCCATGAAGGCCAGGAACCGGCCCAGCTGGACGGCTATCTGGAATTCGATCCGGTCATTCCCGGCAGGAGCGAATGGAAATCGGCCCGTGAACTTGTTTTCACGCCAGCCGGGGAGCTGAGCCCGAGAGCCCATTACAAGGCACTGCTGAACATTGGCAAATTCATGGACCTGGCGAAAGAGTATTCTAGCTTCGAGTTCTCCTTTTCCGTGATCGAGGAAAATATCGAACTCCAGCTGCAGGGGCTTACTCCAGTGGACGAGACATCGCCCAACCAGTTTTTTCTGCGCGGCACTCTGACCACCCGTGATGCGGAGGACGGGGATGCGATCCAGAAGATCCTCGGCGCCGCGCAGGAGGGGAAAACCCTGAACATCGAGTGGGCGCATGATCCCGATGGCCAAAACCATGAATTCGTCATCAGGACCATTGAACGCCGTGAACAGCCGAGTTCGCTCCAGGTCCATTGGGATGGCTCGGCCATCGGGGTCGACAAGAAAGGCAGCCGTGCCGTCGACGTCCCTTCGCTGGGGCAGTTCGATCTGTTGAGCGCGGAAGCGGTCAGCGAACCCTCCCAAAGTATCCTGCTGCGTTTTTCCGATCCCCTGAAAAAGAATCAGGATCTGCAGGGCTTGGTCACGATTGTCGGCCATGAACCGACCTTCGAGATCGAAGCCAACGTCATCCGCGTCTATTCCGGTAAAAGCTTCGACGGCTCGCTGGAGATCGCCGTCAACCCGGGCATCCGCAACTACAATGACCGCCGCCTCGCCGCCCGCATCACCCGGAACGTCCTGTTTCAGAAAATCGCGCCGCAAGTCCGTTTCATCGGCAAAGGCATCATCCTCCCGGAAAAGGAAATGCTGACCATCCCCTTCGAGGCGGTGAGCCTCAAGGCGATCCAGGTCACCGCCTTCCAGATCTACAGCAACAACATGGCGCAATTTTTCCAGCAAAACGATCTCAAGGGTAAGGACAACCTTTCGCCTGTCGGCCGCTTTTTATGGCGCAAGACCGTTCCGCTCTCCGATAAAGCGGAAGAGACCGCCAACTGGCGCCGCTACAGCCTGGACGTGACCCAGCTGCTGAAAGACAATCCCGGCAGCCTTTTCCGCATCATCCTTTCCTTCAACCGCGGCAATGCCACCTATGCTTGCGCCGATGGCGGCACTCCCCCTGTCGTCGAACCCCCGTTCCGCAATCAGGACGACACTTCGTACCGCGAGGGTTCCTATTGGGACTACGCCGAGGAGTATTATAACGAGGAGCAGAGCAACCGGAACTGGGATGAGCGCAACGATCCCTGCAAGGACGCGTATTACGATTCGCGCTATAACAGCGAATTGTTCCCGGCCCGGAATTTCCTGGCTTCCAATCTGGGCCTGATCGCCAAACTCGAAGAAAACCTGACCCTGCACGTGGTGAGCACCGACATCCGCAGCGGCCAGCCCTTCGCCGATGTCGAGGTCCGGGCCATGAATTTCCAGAACCAGCTCCTTGCCGAAGGGAGTACGGACGGCTCCGGTTTCCTGACCCTCCAACCGGCGTCGCGGCCTTTCTTCATCGAAGCCCGGCAGGAAAAAGAGAGGGGCTATCTGCGGCTCAACCAGGACGGGTTGCTGGCCACCAGCCATTTTGACGTTGGCGGTGAAAAAGTGTTCAAGGGAATCCGGGGGGCCATCTACGGCGAGCGGGGTGTCTGGCGTCCCGGCGACACCCTTTTTCTTACCTTCGTGCTGTTCGACCGCGACCGCAGCCTGCCCAAGGAGCACCCGGTCACCCTGGAGCTTTACAATCCCAAGGACCAGCTGCTGCAGACCCTGAAACCGTACAAATCCCTCGACGCCTTTTACTGTTTCCGCATCGAAACCGACGAATCGGCGTTGACCGGAAATTGGAAGGCCCGGGTGATGATCGGCGGCATGACTTTCGAGCAGAGGCTAAAGATCGAAACGGTGGTGCCCAATCGCCTGAAGATCACCTTCAATCCGGGCGCGGAAAAACTCCTGGCCGGCGAAGCCCGGACCGGGTCCATCAGCAGCCAGTGGTTGCACGGCGCCACCGCCGCCAATCTGAAATTCGACGTCACCGTTAAATTTTCGCCGCGTCCCACCCGCTTCGACCGCTGGCAGGATTTCGTCTTTGACGATCCGGCCCGTGAGATCACCGCCCCGGAGCAATCTCTGGCCAGCGGGGAATTGAACGAAAAGGGCGAAGCCAGCTTCCCGGTCGCGCTCGAAATCGAGGGAGCGGCACCGGGCATGATGGACGCCACGTTCATCTCCCGGGTTTTCGAGGCCGGAGGCGATTTCTCCAGCGATGCGCTCACCCTGCCGTTTCACCCCTACAAGAGCTACGTCGGCATCAAAACACCGAAAGGGGACGAAGCCCGTAACATGCTCCTCACCGACCAGGACCATGTGCTGCAAATCGTCACCGTCGATCCCGACGGCAAACCCGTCTCCCGCTCCAAATTGGAAGTGAGCCTCTACAAGGTGGAATGGAAGTGGTGGTGGGATAAAAGCGGCGATTCCCTAGCCCAGTACGCCTCCAATTCCAGCCATAACCGGATTTTGCAAGGGACGGTCTCCACCAAGGACGGTTCCGGACAGTGGAAATTCCAGGTCAAGTATCCTGCCTGGGGCCGCTACCTGGTCCGCGTGGTCGACCCCCAGAGCGGCCATGCCAGCGGCAAAATTGTTTTCATCGACTGGCCTGGTTGGGCCGGCCGCGCCCGTGAGGAAAGCGGCGCCGGGGCGACGAGACTTAACTTCTCGGCCGACAAGGAGCGCTACCAGGTGGGAGAGAAAGCAGTTATCTTCCTTCCCGCCTCTCCCCAAGGCCAGGCGCTGGTCTCCCTTGAAAACGGGTCAACCGTCCTGCGCCAGATGTGGGTGGGCACCAAGGAAGGGGAAAATCGCTTTGAGATCGAACTCAGCGAAAAAATGACGCCAAACATTTATGTCCATGTTTCATTGCTGCAACCCCATTCCGGCAAAAAGAGTGATACCCCCATCCGCCTCTACGGGGTCATTCCCATCCTGGTGGACAATCCCGCCACCCGGCTGGAACCGCAGCTGAAGGTGGCGGCGGAGCTTAAACCGCAGGAGGAATTCAAGGTCAGCGTAAAGGAAAAGGACGGCCGACCCATGACCTACACCCTGGCCGTGGTCGATGAGGGCTTGCTCGGCCTCACCCGCTATTCCGCTCCCGACCTGCGCCAGCGCTTCTACAACCGGGAAGCCTTGGGCATCCTCACCTGGGACCTTTTCGACGATGTCGCCGAAGCATACGGAGCCGAGCTTTCCCGCCTCCTGGCCCTGGGCGGGGATGAGGAGGGCGAGGCCAACGGCAAGGAGAAAAAGCCGCGCCGCTTCCCGCCGGTGGTGATGTTTGCGGGGCCGTTCTCGCTCGAACGCGGCAAAACCATGGAGCATCGATTGACCATGCCTCAATATATCGGAGCGGTTAGGGTGATAGTGGTGGCAGGCAAGGACGGCGCATTCGGTTCAGCGGAAAAAACCGTGCCGGTGCGCCAGGATCTGATGATCCTGCCGACTCTGCCGCGGGTGATCCGTCCGGACGAGATTTTCGATCTGCCGGTTTCCCTATTCGTCTCCAATCCCGATATCCGCAGCGTGCAGGTATCCGTGACCACCAGCGACCTCTTCCTGACGACTCCGCCCACGGTCAAAACGATCCCATTCAGCGCCCCGGGCGACAAGATCGTCAGCTTCCGCATCAACGCCACGTCGTCCCTGGGGCAGGGTTCCGTGCGCATCCAGGCGGCCAGCGGCTCGCGCCGGGCCGAAAGCGAAATCTATATCCCGGTCATCGCCGCCAACCCAAAAATGATCGAATCAACGAGCCTGGAAATCCCCCCCGGGCAAGCCAAGGAGATTCAGGTGCAAGCCATCGGCATTAAGGGCACCAATGAAGTGGCGCTCGAGACGTCGATGCTTCCGCCATTCCAGCTGCAGAAGCGGCTGCAGTTCCTGATCCACTATCCTCACGGTTGCCTGGAGCAGACTCTTTCGACTGCTTTCCCGCAACTGTACTTGAAACTGCTGCTCAAGCTCTCGGCGGAGGAACAAAAGCAAGTGGAAAAGCATATCAACGTGGCCATCGAGAAACTGCGCGGTTTTCAGACAAGCAACGGCGGTTTCTCCTACTGGCCGGGCGAGAATGATATCCATGAATGGACCAGTTCTTACGCGGGTTATTTCCTGCTGGAAGCGGCACGCCTGGGATTTCATGTTCCCGGCGGCATGATAGATCAATGGAAGAAATTTCAGAAATCGTTGACCAATTCCTGGACCGAGGGCGACATGCAAAGCCGGCTCAACCAGGCCAACCGACTCTACACGTTGGCCCTGGCCAAGGACCCGGACCTGGGCGCCATGAACCGCTTACGCGAAGCCCGGGGGCTCGATAGCGTCGCGGCCATTCTCCTGGCCGGAGCGTTCCAGGCCAGCGGCCAAGCCGACGCGGCCGAGGACCTGCTCAAAAACTGCCAGTGGAAGGTAGATAACTACCATGATGACCGGGATACGTTCGGTTCGGCTTTGCGCGACAAAGCCATCGTCATCCGCACCCTGGTGGAGATGGGCAAAGCTGACCGCGCCAGGAAAATGGTGGAGGAGATCGCCAAGGAGCTGAGCCGCGACACCTGGTATTCGACCCAGGAGACGGCCTATTCGCTGATGGCTCTGGCGGTTTACTACGGCGGCGGTCAAACCAATCCCTTCCGCTTCAAAATGGCCTGGGACAAGGAGGGAGCTGAAGAAATGGCAGCTTCGGTCCCCTTCTTTCAGAAACAGATTTCCCCCTTCACGGCTGCAGAACGGAAACTGACGGTCACCAATTCGGGACAAAATCCGCTTTACCTGACAATCTACAAGTCGGGAATTCTTCCGGCCGGCAAGGAGAAAGCGGCGGAGAGCAACATCGGCCTGCAGGTTGAGTATCTGAACATGGAGGGGGAACCCCTGCCCATGGAGCGTCTGACCCAGGGAAGCGATTTTCAGGTTAGGATCAGCGTCAGCAATCTCACCCGGAACAACTATAACAATCTAGCCCTGACCCACATGGTTCCCGCCGGCTGCCAGATAGCCAACCCGCGCCTGCTCGACGGCGAGCCGGCCCGGAACTATTTCGACTATCAGGATGTACGGGATGACCGCATCTATACCTACCTGGCCTTGAACGGCGGTACCAAGAAAGTCTTCACCGTGTTGTTGAACGCCTCCTACAGCGGCAAGTTCTATTTGCCGGGCATCGCCATCGAATCCATGTACGATTCAGCCGTTCACGCCAACAACACGGGGAAATGGCTGGAAATCGTCCACTGATCAAGCACTCGCGCAAAGGTAGAAGACGTCTGCTTCTGGCGGTCGGGCTGCTGGCCGCGCCGGTATTGGTTTTTTGGTTCTCGCTGCCGAAACCGCTGTTTAACGATCCACTCTCAGCGGTGCTCCTGGCGGCGGACGGGAGGCTGTTGGACGCACGGCTGGCCGCTGACGAACAATGGCGCTTTCCGCGGCTGAAATCCTTCCCGAATCGCTTCTTCCAGGTGTTGCTGCAGTACGAAGACCGGCGGTTTTTTCTGCATCCCGGGGTCGACCTGCTGGCCGTTGCACGCGCCGCGGCGCAGAATCTGAAACAGCAGCGCATTGTCAGCGGCGGCAGCACGATCACCATGCAGGTGATCCGCAGCGCCCGAAAAAACCGCAGCCGCACTTTCCTGGAAAAGGTGCGCGAGATGTTCTTGGCTCTGCGCCTGGAAATGTCCTATTCCAAGAAAGAAATACTGGCGCTGTATGCGGCCCATGCCCCTTTCGGGGGCAATATCGTCGGGGTCGACGCCGCGTCCTGGTTCTACTTCAACCGCAGTGCCGAGGCACTCAGCTGGGCCGAGGCGGCATTCCTGGCCGTCCTACCCAATGACCCCGGCCTTATCTCCGGTATGAAAAACAGGCGGTTGCTGCAAGAGAAAAGAAACCGCCTGCTGGGGCGCCTCCACGAACGAGCTATCCTATCTACCCTAGAATACTCGCTGGCCTGCGCAGAAAATATTCCCACTGGCCCCAGGCCGGTGCCGCGGCTGGCGACGCATCTCCTCTCCACCCTGACGGCCGTGAAACCCGGGGAATGCTTGTTTCAGACTCAGATCCAGCCGCGCCTGCAGGAAATTTTATTGCGCATCGTCCAAAACGAAGGGGAAAAACTGCTGGCAAAAAATATCCGCAACCTGGCTGCCCTGGTCATCGACAACCGGCGGGGGACAGTGGCCGCCTACGTCGGCAACGTCACCCGCGACCACAGGGCCGAACACGGCCAGGATGTCGACCTGATCCAAAGCCCGCGCAGCACCGGCAGCATTCTCAAACCGTTCCTCTACGCCGCCCTGCTGCACGAGGGGGGCTTGACGCCGCGCACCCTGATCGCCGATACCCCGGTCCATTTCATCGGCTACATCCCCGAAAATTTCGACCGCCGCTTCCGGGGAGCCGTGCCGGCCCGCGAGGCCCTGGCCTGGTCGCTCAACATCCCGGCCATCCACATGCTGCGGCAGTACGGCATCCCCCGTTTTTACAACCTCTTGAAAAAATGGGGCATGACCACCCTCAGCCGGCCCCCTGGTGGCTACGGCTTGACCCTCATCCTGGGCGGAGCCGAAGGGACCTTGTACCAGATTACCCGCATGTACGCCGGCCTTGTCCAGCTGGCCATGGGAGACGCGGGCAAGCGGAGCGAAATCCGTCTGCTGCCCGATGACAAGATCCGGCCTCTGCCCATGAGCGACCTCGGCCCGGCCGCCGCCTTTCTCACGCTGGAAGCGTTGACCGAGGTGAACCGGCCCGACCAGGAAGGGTTTTGGAAGCAGTTCAACTCCTCGAAATGGGTAGCCTGGAAAACGGGCACCAGTTTCGGCCTCAGGGACGCCTGGTCAATCGGCATGACCCCGGCTTACACGGTGGGAGTCTGGGCGGGAAACGCCGATGGCGAGGGGAATCCCAACCTGACCGGCCTTTCCACCTCCGCCCCGGTCCTCTTCGACATCCTGCAGGGCCTCGATACTGGGGGCGCCGTCCCGGCGCCCAACCTCTGGCTTCAGGAAATCACCGTGTGCCGGGATTCTGGTTTTCTGGCTTCCGGTCTCTGCCCGGCCGTCAGCACGCGGATGCCGCGCGAGAGCCATTTCACTCAAGTTTGCCCCTATCACCAGCTGGTCCACCTGGAACTGAGCAGACGCTTTCGCGTCGATTCGCGCTGTGAATCGGTCGCGCGCATGGTCCATGTCCCCTGGTTCGTCCTGCCGCCGCTGCCGGAATATTATTTCCGCCGCTATCACCCGGAATACCGCGTCCTGCCGCCTTTTCGGCAGGATTGCGCCGGCCTCGTCCAGGCCGAGAGCGGCAGGCAGGTCATGAGTCTTGTCTATCCCGAAGTGAACACCGCCGTCTATATTCCCGTAGACCTGGACGGCAAACCGGGACAGGTGGTTTTCGAAGCCGTTCACCGCCGGCCCGAAACCACCATCTACTGGCACATCGACGACCGCTACCTGACCGCCACCCGCCAGTTCCACCAAATCGCCGTCGATCCGGCGCCGGGCCCGCACCTGCTGGTGCTGATCGACGAACAGGGAAGGCGCTTGGAGCGCCGTTTCCGGGTCCTCAACCGTAGCCGCTGATATCCCCTGGCAAGAAAGGAGCCAAGGCCTATATTGTTTTCATGAGATTTTTAAGGAAACGGCCGGCTACTGTTTTTTGAGGTTTTCCAGGTCCTGCAGGGACAGCAGGATCTCGCGTTGATTTTTACTGTTCGAGGCCGAGATCACACCTTTTTCCTGCAATTGATCGATCAGGCGCCCGGCCCGGGCGTAACCGATGCTCATCCTTCTCTGCAAATAGGAAGCCGACGCCTGGCCGGTCGAGATGATCGTCTCGGCCGCTTCGAAGAACAGTTCATCCATTTCCTGCTCCTCGATTTTCTCATCCTTCTTGGCGCTGGGCTTGATCACCTGCGTGTTGAAATCGGGTTTGCCCTGCTTGGAGAGAAAATTGACCACGCGCACGGTTTCCGCTTCGGAAACATAAGCCGAGTGCAGGCGGATCAGGGTGGCGGTTTTCGGAGGCAGGAAAAGCATGTCGCCGTTGCCCAGCAGTTTTTCGGCCCCCATCTGGTCGATGATGGTGCGCGAATCATGCTTGGAGGGAACGGCCAGCGCGATACGCGAGGGAAAGTTGTTCTTGATGGTACCGGTGATAACGTCGACGGAAGGCCGCTGGGTAGCCAGGATGAGGTGAATGCCGATCGCTCTGGCTTTCTGGGCCAGGCGCGCGATATCGTCTTCGATCTCCCGGGCCGAGACCATCATCAGATCGGCCAGTTCGTCGATGATGATCACAATGTAGGGGATTTTTTCCTTGTCCTCGAGGTTCTCCAATTCATCGTCTTCGCCCTGGAGTATCATCTCCAGTTTTTTGTTGTACTGCTCGATGTTGCGCACCTGCAGGATCGCCAGTTTCTTATAACGGTTTTCCATTTCAAACACCGCCCAGTCCAGCGCATTTTTGGCCAACTTGGGATTGACCACCACCGGCGTGAGCAGATGGGGCAGGCTGTTATAAATGGCCAACTCGATCCGTTTGGGATCGATGAGAATGAACTTGACGGTTTGCGGGGAAGCCTTGTAC
>JAPKZM010000189.1 GCA_026393775.1 Candidatus Aminicenantota bacterium | reverse complement strand
TTTGAAAATTTTCTTTTGTTTCTTCATCTTGCTCCTCCCGGATCACTTGAAGAAATACTTGAACCCGAGCGCGAAGACCATGGCGTTCAGTTTGATGTCGCTCAAGGTCCCGCTGGTTTCGACCAGGCTTTCATTGTCCTTCATGCTCCAATTGCTTTTGCCATTGGCCAGGAAGTAGCGCACGTCTACATCCGCGGACAGTGAATCGCCCAGGGCGAATTCCAGGCCGGCGCCGAAATGAAAGCCGAAAGCCCCGGCCACCTTTTCGCTGAGGGTGATGCCCACCGCGTCCCAGCCGTCGGCGCTGGCGCTGTCCAGGCTGAAACTGTTGAAAAAATAGTTGCCGCCGGCAAGCAGGTAAGGCGTCAGTTTTTTGCCGACAGGAAAACGCCCCAGCAGGCTGAGCTGCAATGGCATGGCGGCCAATTTCCCCTTGCTGAGAGAATTCGCCTCATTTTCCACGCTAGTCCCGAGGTAACTCCCGGCGAGTTCGACCGCAAAATATTTTCCTAAACCGAGGATGAACGAGGCGCCGAAGGCGACGCCGTCGTTGAATTGGCCGTTGCTGAAAAGCCCGTAGCCTCCCCAGACGCCTACACCAAGGCGGTGGCCGCTGTTCGATGTCCCTTTTTCCGTTTCGGGTGTAACTTGAATGGCGTAAGCAAAACTGGAGGAAAGAGCGAAAAAAAGAGCGAAAACAAGCACCGGTATTTTCTTTGCCCACCAACCTTTCTGTGTCATCGGTTACTCCTTTTTAAATCGTGTTTGCGGATTTGGCATTTATACTACCGGATCAGCGGCTGGATTGCAACATGCGCCGCAGACCTGGTTTCACTTTTTTTGCCCCTTGCGGCAGATGACACTGGCTGCGAAAGCCAGCACGAAAACCGAGCTGCCGGTCAGGACGATGGCGGCTCCGCTGGGCAGGTTCAAGAAATAGGAAAGGAGCAGCCCGCCGACCATGACACACTCTGCGATGAGCACCGTCCACCGTACCAGGGACTTGAACGAACGGCTCAGCAAACGGGCGCTGGAAACCGGGATGATCAGGATGGCGCTGACCAGGATGATGCCCAGAACGCGAATGCCCAGCACCAGCGCGGCGGCCAGCATGATGTAAAGCAGGAGCTGGTAGAGATCAGGGTTCACACCGGCCATGCGGGCCATCTCCCGGTCCAGGGCCAATAGGGTCAGCTTGCGCTTCTGAGTCAGGATGAAGGCCATGATCAGCAGGGAAAGCAGCACGATCAAAACCAGGTCCTGGCGGCGGATGGCCAGGATATTGCCGAAAAGGTAGCCGATCAATTCGGGCTGATAGCCGCGGCGCAGGCTGATCAGGATGATGCCCAGGGCCATGCCCGAAGTGAACAGGATGCCGATGATGGAATCGCTGGAAAGGCTGCTTTTTTTTTCCAGCCAATAGATCAGAGCGGCCAGGAACATGCTGAAGATCAGCGCGGACAGCAGGGGGCTGAAGCGGGTCAGCAAGCCGATCGCCGCTCCGGCCAGCGCCGCATGGGCGATGCCGTCGCTGAAAAACGCCATTTTCCGCAAGGTGACGAATATGCCCAGGTAAGCCAGGAGAACGCCCAGCACGATGCTGGCGATGAGGGCCCGTTGCATGAATGGCAATTGCAGCAGTTCG
>JAPKZM010000148.1 GCA_026393775.1 Candidatus Aminicenantota bacterium | reverse complement strand
TCCCGGCCCGCCTGAACCAGAAAGCGGCTGCCGCCATGAGCGAAGCCGAAACGTATATCGCCGAATATAATATTTTCATGGGCAGCCTGGTCGACAATCACCAGAAAACGCTTTTCCCGGAAAACCTGAAGCTGATCAGCCACTGGGGGCTGCGCGACCGGCTCAAGGCCCTCTACGCCGACAAGAAGGGATTCGCCAGGCAGGAGATAATCTACGAAGTGCTCAAGCGCATCATCCAGCAGGACATCCCCCAGCCAATGGTCAACCGCGGCGAGTTTCATTGGAACCCGTTCAGCAACAGGGTCTTCAAGAACGGCAAGGAGATCGTCTGGACCCCCGAACCCAACTCCCGCTACCTGCACCTGCTGGACATCTTCAAGGCCCTGAAGGACTTCGACCCCTTCTTCCCCAACTTGCCCAGCCATGCGCAACGGAAATTCGAACTGGAGCGGGAGTTGCCGGCGGTTACCGTGGAAAAGCTGTTCGCCGAGGTGTTGACCTCGGCCCCGGTGAAGGCGGCCGCCGCCCTGGTCCAGAAGCGTTTGGGCCGGAAGCTGCAGCCGTTCGACATCTGGTACGACGGCTTCAAGGCCCGGGGCCGGATCGCCGAGTCCGAGCTGGACCGGCGGGTGAGCCAGAAATATCCCGACGGCAAGGCCTTTGAAAAAGACATGCGCAACATCCTGCAGCAGCTGGGATTCACGGCCAAGAGCGCCGATTTCCTGGCCAGCCGCATCGTGGTCGACCCGGCCCGCGGTGCCGGCCACGCCTGGGGGGCGCTGATGAGAGGGGAAAGATCGCGCCTGCGCACCCGCGTCCCCGCCGGTGGCATGAATTACCAGGGCTTCCAAGTGGCCATGCACGAGCTGGGCCATTGCGTGGAGCAGACCCTGAGCCTGCAAAAAGTCGACTCCTACCTGATGGCTGGGGTACCCAACACGGCGATCAGCGAGGCATTCGCCTTCATTTTCCAGAACCGCGACCTGGAGATCCTGGGGCTGAAGAACGAGGACCGGCACGCCGAGCAGCTCAAGGCTTTGGACGTGCTCTGGATGACCTACGAAATCATGGGTGTGGCCCTGGTCGACATGAGGGTCTGGGATTGGCTGTACCAGAATCCCGACGCCACCCCGGCCGCGCTGCGCAAGGCAGTGTTGACCGTCGCCCGCGAAACCTGGAACCAGTATTACGCCGACCTTTTCGGCGTCCGCGACCAGATCATCCTGGCCAGCTACTCGCACATGATCGATGCCGCCCTGTACCTGCCCGACTATCCGCTCGGCCACCTGGTCGAGTTCCAGTTGGAAAGCTTTTTAACCGGCAGGTCCCTGGGCGCGGAAATGGAACGCATGTGTCAGGTTGGGCGCCTGATCCCGCAGTTGTGGCTGAAGAACGCCGTGGGGGAAGAGCTTTCGACCGCACCGCTGCTCGCGGCGGCGGAGGAAGCGCTGAAGGTCATCAAGAAGTGAACTTCGTTATGTGTGAACGAACCGCCAAAACTTCGTTATGCGTTATGCGAAAGAATAAAAACCATAAATATTTAGACTATTGTTTTCTCTCTTCACGCATAACGCCTAACGCATCACGTAGTTCAGTCGGCTGAAAGTTTCAGAAAATTGGCGAGCAATTTGATTCCCAGTTCCCGCGACTTTTCCGGGTGGAACTGCACTCCGAACAGCGGGAATTCCCGGTGAGCGATCGCCTCAACCTGCCCGGAGGCGTTCACGGCCAGGAGATTGAAATTCGCCGTCAGGGCACGGTTGTCGGCCACGATCTCCTCGTGGCTTTCGGCCATTTTGAAGACCCGGGGAAAATCCTGGAAGATTCCCCCCGACCGGATCAGATGGATTTCTTCGTTTCCCAGGTGCGCCAGCTTGTCCTTTTTGACCAGGCCGCCGAACGCCGCGGCCAGGGCCTGGTGGCCGTAGCAGACGCCTAGAAGGGGACGGCGGGCGGCCGCCAGGAAACGGCACAGCGCTGTTTCAACCTCCCCCGCGGCCACCATCTTCTGCGACCCGGAAACGACCGTCACGGCCGGCTCGAAACCGGATGGGAGGGAATCCCGGTCGGCGGCGACTGCGATCTCCAGCGCCATTCCGGCCGCTTCCGCCCCGGCGTTCAGCCAGTCCCGATAGGTCTCGAATTTCTTCTCGGCCTCTTCCCGGTAGCAGTTGATGAACAAAAGTTTTTTTTTCACGAATGGTATTTTAAAATTTTTCTTCTTGTTTAGCAATAGAACTTTGCATTGTCCCCAGTATTTTGTAGCAAAATGGGACAGTCGAAATAACCTATAAAATCATTGGGCGGCAAACGTCCCGGCCGTCATGGTGCCAGGGGTGTCCCAAAATGGAACATTCGATAAAAAGAGGCCGGATCGTTGCTCGCATTGCCTTTCCAAGGTTTTCAATTTGACCGCTGTTCCAAAACGGGACAATTTACGCCGGAAAGTTGAAAACCCAATCCACTGCTTTTAGCTGAAAAGCCTTTTCCAGTAAAGGTCTCAAACCGGTCTGCCCGTTTTGGCAACTCACTTGCTTAGCAAGGGCATATCTATGAACAGAGGAGAGGTAGTGAAAAGCAAGAACATCACCGACGACATCTTCCGCTACGTGGTCCAATTGCCCGAAGACAGGATCGCCGACCTGACCATCAAAAAGCTGGCCGAGCGCTTCAAGCTCAGCCGCTGCCACATCTCGCGCACTTTCCACAGCGAGCGCAAGATGACCTTGGCCACCTTCATCAAACACCAGAAGCTGCTGCGGGCCGAGCGCCAGTTGCTGCGCGACCAGAACCTGACCGTCAAGGCGTTGGCCACGAATCTGGGCTACGCCGACTGCCAGTACTTCATCAGCCGCTTCAAGGAGCACTGGGGTGAATCGCCTGGCCGCTACCGCAAGCTGGTCAACGATTAGACCGAATGATCAACATCTGCGCGAACTGAGCCGCAGTAAAACAGGCCGCAGTGAAAGCGCATCCATCGCCCTAATCGCGAGCAGGTGTGCGGGAAGACGGTGTGTTAGCAGGCCAGTAACAGAAAAAAGATCGGTTGGGTCGGCTACAGCCCCTTGAGGAAAGTGGCCAGGATCAGCAGCAGCCAGCCAGCGCCCATGAACCAGTACAGGTTGAGGGAGACGAAGGGGATGGCCACGAAATAGGAAACCAGGCTCAGAACGCCGAGGATCAGGGCGATGAGCCAGGAAAATTTGCTCGGTGCGTTCAGTCTCATTGCTTCCTCCTTAAGAAAAATCAGATTAAAAAAATGGTAGCAGATGCAAAACGGATTTTCAAGCATAATTTATTTTTTTCCTGCCTTGACAACGGGTACTCTCTTTTCTAGAATCACCTTGTGGAAGACCATGGACAAAGGGACACTCACGAATCTATAGAAGGAGGGACCACATGCTGGAACTGTTGCAAAGTATTCTAGGCGGCGGCGCCAAGACCCCAAACTCAGACCTGCTCGGATCGGGAATCAAAGTGCTGCTCGACCCCAACGGCCCGACCGGCGGCTTGCCGGGGCTGCTGGAGATGTTCAAGAACAAGGGGCTGGGGAATATCGTCGAGTCCTGGATCGGCGCCGGGCCGAACAAGAAAATCACCCCCGGCAAGGTTAAGAAGGGGCTGGGCAACAACCTGCTCGAGCAAATCGCCGGGGCCGCCGGCATCTCCAAGGGCAAAGCCAGCGGCCAGCTGGCCAAGTACCTCCCCGACATCATCAACAAGCTGACGCCGCAGGGGAAGATTCCCCAGGGCGGCAACCTGGCCGAAAAGGGGCTGGAAATCCTCAAGGGGCTTTTTTAAGTATTAAGCCATCAACCGTTAAAGCGAGCAGGCTCCCCTCCCCTTTATAAACGGGGTCAACCTCCCCCGGCTGCGCTACGTAAGCAACCTCTCTCTTTACAATCGACCCGCCCGGCGGTATGCTGGACCTGTTCGCTTGAGGAGGGAAGATGAAAAGACTAATCTGGATATTCATGATGGTCATGGCCTTCGGCTGGGGATGTGAGCTGGCTTCCGGCCAGGAACAGAAACATACGATCAACCTGCTTTCACTGCACGAAGGGACGCTGCCGGTGCTGGAGCCGGCGGCATATTCGGGCTGGCCGGTGGCCGCTTTGCTCGACGACAGCCCCGAAACGGGCTGGGCCTGCGAAACCGGCAATACGAAAGGCAACGTCTTCGTCTTCGAGATGATCGCTCCCGCCGTTGTCGAGCGCTTCGAATTCGACAACGCCCACGTCGACGACGACGGAGCCAGCGCCAAGGACATTTCGGTGGAAGTTTCGGCAACTTCAATGAAGACCGGCTTCGAAACCGTCCTGAAAGCCACGCTGAAGGACAGTACCGATCGCCAGGGCTTCAAGGCGGCCAAGGCGGTCAACGGCCGCTGGCTGCGACTGACGATCCATGCCAATTACGGCAGCGAGTCCTGGACCGAGCTTCTCTCCTTTCGCGGCTACGGATCCATGCCCCCGGCCGGCGCCCCCCTGGAGAACATCTCGGGCACCTACGATTCCAGCTACTCCAAGTTCCACGTGCGCCAGCAGGGGACGGCTCTGGTCGGTTGCTACGAGTTTGATAACGGGCTGCTGAACGGCGCCATCGAAGGAAGGCTGATGAAGATCGCCTGGCAGGAGGCCGGCGGGAACAAGCAGGGGCTGGCCGTCATGGTCTTCGCTCCCGACGGCAAGGGCTTCCGCGGTTACTGGTGGACCAGCGGCAAGGAAAAAGGCGCCCCCGACGGCGATTGGGAGGGGAAGAAGCTGAGCAGCGAAGTCGGTGGCTGCCCCCATTGGTCGGGCTCGCTTAGCGGCGGTAGCCACAACCTCACCCTCTCGCAGCAGCGGGCCGACTCGGTCAAGGCATACCTGGTGGCCGGGGGGATCGACAGCGGCGGCCTGAAAACAAAAGGCTTCGGTGCCGGCAAGCCTGTCGCCGACAACGCCAGCGAGCTGGGCCGCGCCCAGAACCGCAGGGTGGAACTGGTACGGGAATAGTTAAAGAGGAATAGCGCCCGGACCTGTTTTTATTCGCTCTTGAAATCGGCCTCGCTGACGGCAACGTTTAATTTTATTTCCTTGATGGTCATTTCAGTGGCGATCTGGCCGTCGGCCCGGGCCACGTTCTTGAAGGGCAGGACGACACCGTCCACGGCGCGGAAATCGGAGGAAGCGTCCTCCATGGCGGCCGGGCCGCTCTGCGTCATCCCCTGATACTGGCAGCCGACGATCTGCAGCGACTTCTTGTCGACGAGGTAATGGCAGCTGACAGGACCTGTGAGAAGCAGCTCAAAGGCGTCCTGGTCGTAGAACTTCTTCTCGCCCAGCCACTGCACCTGGTACTTGTCCAGGTTCTGCCAGACGTAAATCGGGTCGCGCATCATGTTTTCCAGCATGTTCTTCACCTGGGGCTCAGGCAGGGAGAAGATCCCCTGCGGGGTCTGCGCCTTGCCCTTGCCGTTGCACACGCGCATCACCATTTGGCCTCCGGGGGTATCGATGGTGAATTTGACCCGGTCGGGATAAGCGATGAGCATTTCCACCGGCAAGGTCA
>JAPKZM010000215.1 GCA_026393775.1 Candidatus Aminicenantota bacterium | reverse complement strand
GGAAAACGCGGCCAGCAGGTGGAACTGCAAATGACGCTGGGTCTTGGCGGCCTGCAGGATCCCCTCGGCGGCATTGTTGGCGGCGGTGAACCAGCGACTGAAAATGCGAATAACCGGCCACTGGGATGGATTCGTCATCTTGAACTCCCGCTCCTGCCCGGGTATGGCCATTGTAACACAAAATCACCCGCGCTTCACGTTCAGCCGCGACGATTGGCCAGTTGGCGGCTGAAAATTTTTTCGCAAAACTTTTTTCAAAAAATAAACGTCTTATAGATTATACTGCTCACTATATGCTGAATGCTGCGTATAAAAACGTACCAAGGAGGTTGATATGAGTGAAATGACCAGACGCTCTTTTTTAAAAACCACGGCCGGAGTGGCCGCCATGGGCGCCGCCGTGCCCATCATCAGCGGAGGCTGGCAGCAGCTTCTCGGAGCCGAAAAACCGGGTTATTTTGAACGGGAATTCGGCATCAGCGACGCGCTGTGTCAAAAAGTCCTGGCTGCAGCCCTGGCCAAGGGCGGCGATTTTGCCGACCTCTACTTCGAGCATACCGTCAGCAACTGGATCGTCCTGGAAGACGGCAAAGTCAACCAGGCTTTCAGCGATGTGGCGCTCGGTGTGGGCATCCGCACCGTGAAAGGCGACCAGGTCGGCTATGGATTCACCCAGGAATTGAATGAGCCGTCCATGCTGAATGCCGCGGCCATCGCCGCGACCATCGCCAACGGACTGCAGGTGAAACCGGCGGCTAAATTCGCCTGGCTGGAAACAAAAAACTATTATGCCCTGGAAAAACTGCTGACCGCCGTAAAGCTGGAAGCCAAGCTTCCCCTGGTCCAGAAAATCAATGAAAAGTGTTTCGCCCTTTCCCCTCTGGTGGTCAAGGTCAATGCGTCCTTTCACGACCAGCAGAAGCGGATCATGGTCGTTAACTCCGAGGGCGTCAAAGCTGAGGACCTGCAGCCGCGTGATTATCTCACCGCGTTCGTTGTGGCTGAAAAGAACGGCAGGCGGGAGCAAGCGGGCTGGAACCTGGGCGGAAGACAGAATTTTTCTTTTTACACCCAGAAGGCCATTGACGAGATAGCCGCGAAAGCCGTCAATGATGCCCTCCTTCTCTTCGACGCCGTCCAACCCCCGGCCGGCGAAATGCCGGTGGTTTTCGCGCCGGGAGTGACCGCCATCCTGCTCCACGAAGCGATCGGCCATGGCATGGAAGCAGATTTCAACCGCAAAAAGACATCCACTTATTGCACGATGATCGGGAAAAAAGTGGCCGAACCTTTTATCACCATCATCGACGACGGCACCATCCCCAACCAGCTTGGTTCCATCAATATCGACGATGAGGGAACCCCCGGGCAGAGGACGGTACTGGTCGAAAACGGCATCCTGAAGAGTTACATGCATGACAAGATATCGGCCCGCTACTACCAGGTACAGCCCACCGGCAGCGGCCGCCGTGAGAGCTATCAGCACTACGTGCAACCCCGCATGCGCAACACGATCATGCTGGCGGGCCCGGCGACCCGGGAGGACATTATCCGCAGCGCCCAGAAAGGCATCTATGTCGAGAACGTCAGCAACGGCCAGGTCAACATCGGCGAAGGCGATTTTGCCTTCTATGTTTCCCAGGGAAGGCTGATCGAAAATGGCAAACTGACCTCTACCATCAAGGACATCAACATCATGGGCAACGGCCCGAAAATGCTGCAGGATATCACCATGTTAGGCAACGACTTCGAGTTGCACCGGGGCGGCACGGGCGCCTGCGGCAAAGGCGGGCAGAGTGTCCCGGTCGGCTTCGGGCAGCCGTCATGCCTGGTCAAGTCGCTCACCGTGGGCGGCGTCAAGTCTTGAAAAAGGAGAATGATCATGAACAAGGAAATGTTCGATTTAGCCTCATGGGTGATCAAGGCCTCGAAATCCGCCGGTGCCGATGACTGCAAGGTCAACCTCGACAACAACCGCTCGGTGGAGATCAGCTACCGCGACCGCCAGCCTGAGAATATCAAGGAAGCGTCCACCAAGGCGCTGAATATCGAGATCTATGCCAACGGCCGTTTTTCCCAGCAGAGCACCTCGGACCTCAGAAAAAGGGCGCTCCAGGATTTTATCGCCAATGCCGTGGCCGCCACGAAACTCTTGGCCGAAGACCCCATCCGCACCCTCCCCGACCCCAAATACTTCCAGGGCCGGGCCGAACTGGAGTTGGAACTGGTCGATCCCGCCTATAAGTCCCTCACTCCCGAAAACCGGCACGAAATGGTGAAAAGAATGGAAAAAGCCTGCCTTCAGGAGGGCGGAGACAAAGTCATTTCGGTCACGGCCCAGGAAGAGGACGGCTTCCAGGAATCGCTGCAGATGACCAGCAACGGCTTCGCAGGTTTCGCCCAAGGAACCTATTATTCGGTTTTTGCCGAGATGACGGCCAAGGATGAAGGCGATCGCCGGCCGAACAGTTACAGCTATGCCGTGGCCGTTTCCCGCAAGGATCTGCCCAGCTCCGAAGCGATCGGCGTTCAGGCGGCGCAGCGGACGTTGGCCATGCTGGGCGCCAAAAAAATAAAAACCGCAACCCTGCCGGTGATCATCGAAAACCAGAATGTGGGCCGCATGTTCGGCGGATTTTTGGCGGCCATGTTCGGCCGCAGCATCCAGCAGAAACGATCCTTCCTGGCGGACAAGAAAGGCCAGCCAGTCGCCAGCAAACTCCTCACCCTGATCGACGATCCGTTCATCAAAGGCGGATTGGGCAGCCGCTTGTTTGACGGCGACGGTTTCAGCGCCAAAAAAAGAACCATGATCGAAGCCGGCGTCCTGCAGGAATTTTTCATCGACTGGTATTACAGCCGCAAACTGGGTTGGGAGCCAACATCCGGCAGCGCGGCCAACCTGGTCATTCCTCCGGGACAGCGGACGGTCAAAGCGATCATGAAAGACCTGGGCCGCGGCATCCTCATCAACGGGTTCATCGGCGGCAACTCCAACCCGACCACCGGTGACACATCGATCGGAATCACCGGCCACTTGTTTGAAAATGGAGAGCCGGTGCAAGCCGTGGCGGAGATGAATATCGCCGACAATCACCTGAAATTCTGGAACAAGCTGATCGAAGTGGCCAACGATCCGTTTCTGTACTCGTCCCGGCGCTTCCCCAGCCTGGTATTCGAGAACATCGTGGTTTCGGGATTATAAAAGGTTCCACCTCGGGCCAGATTCGCCCCCTGCCCGATCCTATTCCCTGCGCCGCCGGCGCCGTTGCCGGTCCCAAGTCGGGATCTGGGGGAACGCCTGCCGGAAAAGGTTTTCGAAGGATTCTTCGTTTCCGGGCAGGCGGCCTTTTTCGATCATGAAACACAGCCGCGAAGCTTGCGGGTACTGAGGCCGCCCGCGCAGCGACCAGCGCATGCGCCCGTTGCGCAGAGCCCGGATCATTCTGCCGGCCAGGACCAGGATCTCGATGACTTGAGCACGCAGGCTCTTGGGAAGATTCACATTCATCTCGGCAGCGACGAAGGCGTTTTTCAGGATGGGATGCATGTCACCCGCCGCCGCGGTAAACAGGGGTTCCAGCCAGGGCCAGAAGAGAATCGCGGCCATTTCGTCAAGAGGGATCCTGACGCCTTGGGCCGTCTCGCCATCGGCGCCACTCAAGAACTGAAGAAGCCTGGCGAAACAAGCGGGGTTGGTTTCGTATTCCGCGCCGGCCCGGCCGATGATGTGCCTGAGGATTCCATGTTCCCTCAACCCGGCAATGACGAGCCGGGTTTCCGCGTGGCTTAGATCCTTGCTGATCTCTTCGAACAGTCGCGCCCCCGAGCATTGGGGCAGCAGGTGGCGCTGGCCGGCGATCTCACGTTCCGTATCCGCGTCGATGGCAAATCCGGCCCGGGCCGCGTAGCGGATGACCCGCCAGATGCGGACCGGATCCTCGCGGAAACGCTCGCCGGCATCGCCGATAACGCGGATCCGGCGCAGGCGCAAATCGGCGACTCCACCGACATAGTCGATCACGGAGGCCGTGACCGCGTCGTAAAACAGGGCGTTGATCGTGATGTCCCTGCGAAAAGCATCTTCCCTGGGGCTGCCATATATGTTTTCAGGAACATTCCGGTCTGCGGAAAATTCCGTTGCGCCGGACCCCGATTGCCGGCGGAATGTCGCCACTTCGATGATCTTCCCCTCGCGGAAATGGATGTGGGCCAGCCGGAAACGACGGCCGATGATGAAGACCCTGGGGAAATATTTCTTAATCTGCCCCGGACGGGCATCCGTGGCGATGTCGAAATCTTTCGGCGTCTTTCCAAGCATCATGTCGCGGACGGCGCCGCCGGTCAAGTAGGCGGTAAACCCCAGGCTGTGGAGGCGATAGATTATTCTGAGGGCGTCCGCATCGATATTTCGCCGCGATATCCCATGTTCGGGCTTTTTCAGGATAACGGCTTCCCCGGTCACGGTCGCTCAGTAAACGATCAGACTGGCGTAGCCCACGACCTCGCTCAAATCCCCGGACACCTCGCCGGAATTGGTGTAGCAAACCAACTCGGCCTCAGCGGCTCCGGCCTCCTTGGCCGCGGCCAGCATGATCACCGCCGGCGCCACCCCGCACATCGAGATCCGGTTTTCCTGCACGGCGCGGTACAGTCCCTGGGCGTCGAGTTTGAGCAGCTGGTCAATGGCCTTGAAATCCAATTCCCTGGCCTCGGCGGCCGGGATGTAATGGCTCATGTCGCTGGAGGCAACCATCATGATATTTTCATTTTTCGTGAACAACCGGGCGAGCTCATGCCCGGCGGCCAGCAAATCGGGCAAACGGTGGGCGGCCACCACGATGGGCAAAATGCGCGATCCGGGGCTGAGGT
>JAPKZM010000132.1 GCA_026393775.1 Candidatus Aminicenantota bacterium | reverse complement strand
GAAGCGGCGGCGGCTGTCGAGCCCGGCGTAGGCGGGCCGCACGTTCAGGCCGCTGCCGGCTATGAATCCCAGCCCGCGCCACTCGGCGTCCGCGGGCTCAAAGACTTCGGCCAGCACAGCCCGCGATTTTTCATTGCCGTTGTCGCGCACGGCGGCCGGGTAGTTGTTCAAGATCTTATATATATCCTTATTATGCATTTCCAGCAGCAGGAGCAGGGAAGAGATGATGTCTTCGGCGCTAAAGCCGCTGATCACTCCGGACAGCCGGTGCTGGAGAAGAAAATCATAGGCCTTCCTGCCGATGATGGCCGAGACATGGCCGGGGAGCAGGAAGCCCGAAAGGCCAGTGTCTGAAGAAATTAATGCTTTCAATGCCGGCGGCACCAGGCGCAGGGCGGTGAGCAGCGAGAAATTGCCCAGCTTTTTTTCCTGGGCCTTCAAGGCCGCGGCGGCGATGCCCGGGGCCGTGGTCTCGAAGCCCACGGCCAGGAAAACCGTTTCCCTGCCTGTTTCTGTGGCGATCTGCAGGGCATCCAGGGGAGAATAGACGGCGCGGATATCGGCGCCTGCGGCGCGCTCCCTTTCCAGCGAGGACCGGCTGCCGGGAACACGCAGCATGTCGCCGAAGCTGGTGATGACGACGCCCTGGCGGGCCAGGGCCACGGCTTCGTCGATATAGCTGTCGGGGGTGACGCAGACCGGGCAGCCCGGGCCGGATACGAGCTTCACCCCTTCGGGTAGCAGGCGCTGAAGTCCGAAGCGGCGGATGGCCACGGTGTGGGTGCCGCAGACCTCCATGATCTTGGTCCCCGGTTTGGCCGGAAAATGACGCAGGCGCTCGGCCAGACGCGGCAGCAGCGTTTTCTCAGCCAAAGAACTGCCCCTCGGCGAAGATGGCCAGCGTTTCGCGGGCCTGTTTTTTGGTCAGCTTGGATATGGCGAAGCCGGCGTGGATGAGGACCCAGTCGTTGAGCTTGACGCCGGCCAGCAGCATGATGCCGACCTCGCGGCGCAGGCCGGCGCTCTCGACCACGGCCATGTCGCCATTTATTTCGACCACTTTCATGGGCACGGCCAGACACATGGTTACATCTCCTTGCTGTATTTCATGGCCGCCAGAACCGCCTGTCCCAGCGACACGCCGCCGTCGTTCGGCGGCACCTGGACATGGTGCAGCACCTGGAAGCCGTTCTTTTTCATCACGGCACAGCACATTTTCAGCAGCAGCAGGTTTTGAAACACGCCGCCGCTCAGGGCTATTTTATCCGTCGCCGCGCTTGCGGTCAAGGCGTTGGCCATGGCCGCAAGACCGTGGGCCAGGGTCAAGTGGAAGCGATTGGCCCTTTCGGCCCGCCCCCGCTTGTCCTCCAGCATGGCGGCCAGGGCCGGCAGCATGTTTAAAACGTTCATCCCCTCCCTGTCTTCGATGGTGAAGGGATAGGGCTTTTTTTGCGGCCGGGCTTTCTCGGCCTCGGCCTGCAAGCGCATGGGAAGCTCCCCTTCGAAGGAATTATAATCGCCGAGGCCGAGCAGCGCCGCCGCGCCGTCGAACAGCCGGCCGCAGCTCGTGCTCATGATGCCGCCGCGGCGCTTGATGATGGCTTCGTAAACCCTTTCGCCCAGGCGGCCGAATTTGCGCGCGAGCCGCGACGCCGCTTTTTCCTGCCCCGGGAGAACGGACAGCAGGGAAAGGGACGTACGCCAAGGTTCGCGGGCCGCCGCATCGCCGCCGGGGAGAAAGATGGGCAGCAAATGTCCGACCCGCTCAAGGCCGTGCAGGTCGCCCGAAAAAAATTCGCCGCCCCAGATCGTGCCGTCGTCGCCGTAGCCGGTGCCGTCCAAGGCGATGCCCAGGACCCGGCCCGTCTCGCCCCTCTCGGCAAGCAGCGAGGCGATGTGGGCGCGGTGGTGCTGGACTTCGACGAGAGCGGCGTCAGGGAATGCCGCTCCCAGCAGCCGGTTGGGATAGCCGGGATGGCTGTCGATGGCGACGACCTCGGGGCGCAGGGCGAAGAGCTTGAGAAAATGGTCGATGGCCCCTTTTTCGGCCCGCAGGGCCGTCGTCGTACCCGTGTCGCCGATGTGCTGGCTGACAAGCGCCCGGTCGCCCCGCAGCAGGGTGAAGGTGGTCTTGAGCATGCCGCCCAATGCAAGCACGGTCCTGGGGTTCGAGAACGGCAGGCGGATGGGCAGCGGCACGAAGCCGCGGCTGCGGCGGACGAAGGAGACGTTTTTTTCGAAGACCTGGAGGACCGAGTCGTCGCAAAAAGCCCGGATCGGACGGTCGTGGCTCAGGACGGCGTCGGCCAGGCGGGGCAGCATTTCGACGTTGTCCTCGAAGATGATTGGTTCGTCGGCCAGGTTGGCGCTGGTCATGACCAGGGGTTCGGCCATCCTTTCGATCAGCAGGCGGTGCAGCGGCGAATAGGGCAGCATGAAACCGAGCCGGTTCTGGCTTGGGGCGACCAGGGGAGTGAGCCTGTTCCAGGGCAGCGCTTCGAGCAGCACGATGGGCGCGGCCGGGCTGTTGAGCAGCTCTTTTTCCCGGACCGACAGGCGGCAATGCTTGGCGATCATCTCCAGCGTCGCCATCAGGGCGAAAGGCTTGCGCTCCCTGTTCTTCAAACGCCGCAGCCGCGCCAGGGCTTTCGGGTCCAGCGCCCGGCAGGCCAGATGATAACCGCCGATGCCCTTGACGGCGACGACCTTGCCGGCTTTCAGCATTTTCACGGCCGCGGTCAGAGGAGCTCCCTTGATCGCCTGGCCCTTGACGCTCAGCTGCAACCTCGGCCCGCAATTCGGGCAGGAAACGGGCTGGGCATGGTAGCGGCGGTCGGACGGTGACCCGTATTCACGAAGGCAATCCGGGCACATCTTGAAGCCCTTCATCGTGGTCAGCGGCCGGTCGTAGGGTAGTCCGGCGATGATGGTGAAGCGCGGGCCGCAGTCGGTGCAGTTGGTGAAGGGGTAGGCGCGGCGGCGGTCATTGGCGTCGGCCATCTCCTTTTGGCAGGCAGGGCAGATGGCGATGTCGGGCGAAATCATGACATTTTTTTGCCCCTGGCTGTTGCTTTCCAGGATGACGAATTCCCTGGCGGAATTGCGGACCGGGATCTTTTTGAAATGTAGGGTTTCAATATGGCTCAGGGGCGGGGCGCTGCGCTCGATGTGGCGGACAAAATCGGGTAGGCGGCTCCCTTCCACTTCCAGGGTCACGCCGGCGCTGGTGTTCTTGACGAAGCCCGTCAGCTTGAATTTTTCAGCCGCGCGGTACAGGAACGGCCGGAAGCCTACCCCCTGGACTATGCCCGAAAAATGGAAGCGCAGGCGGCCCCTTTGGGGAATATCGGCCGGGTGCAGGTCCAGGGAAGCTTTTCGGGATTTCATTTGTTACGGATCGGTTATTATACAGCAAAAAGGGCGAAGGCGGAAATGGATCATGTGACTTGGTCTGGGGCGGATAAATATGACTTTTTAAAAGGGTCTTAGTAACAGGGCTTGTCCCCGAACGGGGACGCGACCTGTCACTACAGAACCCAAGCGAATGATACGTAATGACCTGTTGGGAATTTTAGATTTTCGTCTGGGGAGGCTTTTCCGGGGGATTCCCTTTCCCCGTTTCGGCGTCCTCCCACTTTTGCTCTTTTTTTATTTCGATGATATGCTTTTTGTTCGGCTCAAGGATGGACTGGACTTCCAAAAAAGCGTTTCCCAGACTGCTGCGGCTGGGCTTGTTATGCTTGTAATAGATCCAGCCCTTTCTTTCCATCCACAGCGCCAACAAATGCAAGCCCACCATCCCCAGAATAATTGCCACAGCGATGATGATCAGTTTCATGGAATTAATGTATCAATAATATATTAGTGGGTCAACGTTTTTGATCTTCCTAGATTGTTGACAAAAGCGGAGTTTGATATTACAATATCTTTGAATGAAATACATGTATAGCAGGAGATGATCAACATGCTTGCCATCAGGCTTCCCAATGATATCGAAAAAAGGCTTGCCGACCTGGCCAAAACCACTGGGCGGACCAAAACCTTTTATGTCCGCGAAGCGATACTTGAATACCTTGACGACCTGGAAGATATTTATCTGGCTGAAAAAAGGCTGGGCAGCCATTATGCCGGGAAAAGCCGGACTTTTACCATAGACGAAGTGGAGCGCGATCTTGGCCTGGTCGATTGAAATCGTAGACGGGGCCAAGAAAGATCTCGCCAAGCTCGACAAACCGGTCGCCAAAAGAATTGTCTCGTTCCTGAAGGACCGGCTGCAAAAAATGGCCGACCCGCGCTCCATCGGCGAAGCGCTGAGAGGCAAGAAATTCGGCGAGCTTTGGAAATACCGGGTGGGTGATTTCCGCATCATCGCCAAAATTGAAGACAAACGGCTGATCATCCTGGTGGTGCGGGTCGGGCACAGAAAAAACGTCTATAAATAGACAGTCTGGGAATTAGCGGGTCTTAATACGCGTGCTAAGCCCCAGGTGAAAAAATCGGAAGATATCCATGCGTAGGGAACGCACATGTGCGTTCCGTACCAAGACAGGTTATAAAAAGGGCGAATGATTAGTTGCCCCCACGCAACGCATTATTTTTTTCTTTTTGTTTTTTCCTTGTATTTTTTCTTGTTTTCCACGACCCTGAATCTGACCATCTTTTTTATCAAGGCCAGAGGCAACGGCTTGTCGATGGGAAACTGCACCGTGCCGGTGGAAGTTTTATAGGGAGACAATTCCTTTTTAAAAGTCCGGATACCGCTCGAGGTCGGATAGAAGCCGATGTGCTTTTTGTAGGCGGCGAAATGGACCAGGTTGCCATTGAGGAAAAAGGTGGGGATGCCGTAGCTGATGGTCTCCCCGGCGCCGGGGGCGACGGCTTTGATCGCCGCCCGCAGCTCCCTCAGAATTTTTCGTACATCTTTTGGGAATGCTACAATATATTCATTCATTGACTTGATCTTATTGTTTTCCATAATTTCTCCAATTGCTCTTTTCGACGTTGGCAGGCTTTCGCGCCATTCGCTTCCACTTTTTCCCGTTAGCTGAGGCCTGCGGGAAGCGATGGTCGTCTCCTCGACGCCCACAAGCCGTTCCAGCGAATGTCGCTGCGCCTGCCAAGTACTAGGCTCAATTATAATTTTCCAAAATAAAACGCCGCAAATCGACCGGCAACGGCGAGGTGACGCGCACCGGCTCGCCGCTGAAGGGATGGATGAACTCGACGCGGAAGGCGTGCAGGGCCAAGCGCGAAAAACCGGGGTCTTTGCGGTTGCCGTACAGGATGTCGCCCAGGACCGGGTTGCCAAAGTGGGCCAGGTGGACGCGCAGCTGATGGGTGCGGCCGGTGTGCGGCGTCAGGCGCACGAAGGTGAATTTGTCGAAGGCGCGGATGACCGAAAAGTCGGTGATCGCTTCACGCTGGTCGGCGCGGTCCTCTTTGGGCACTTCGAAGCGGGCGCGGTTCTTCGGGCTGCGCGCCAGCGGCAGGTCGATGGTGCCGTTGCGGAAGCGCATGTGCCCTTTGACCAGCGCCAGGTAGATTTTTTGCATCTCCCGTTGCTGGAACAGCGCCTGCATCTTCTGCTGCGCGTCCTCGCTCTTAGCCAGGATCAGGACGCCCGAGGTGTCCTTGTCCAGCCGGTGCACGATGCCCGGGCGTTCCGGGTCGCTCATTTCGTTTATTTGCGGATAATGATAACGGAAAATATCCAGGACGGTTTCCTGCTTT
>JAPKZM010000136.1 GCA_026393775.1 Candidatus Aminicenantota bacterium | reverse complement strand
AGGGGGAAGCACTCGATATCCACCGTGCCCGCGCGGATGGCGATCCGGCCCGGCGGCATCAGCTGATGGCTGCCGGAGATTTTCACCGGCAACACGGGTACTCCGGCCTTGAGGGCGATCATGAAGCCGCCTTTTTTGAAATCCTGCGTTTGCCCGCTCCGGCTGCGCGTCCCTTCAGGAAAGACCAGGAAAGAGCAGCCTTTTTTTTTAATCAACTCGACCGCCGCGTTCAACGCTTCCTGCCGGCGGCGCGGATTTTTACGGTCGACGAATACGAAACCGGCCAGTTTCAGCACCAGGCCGATCAGGGGAATTTTCCGGGCTTCGCTCTTGATCAGGACGCGCGGGTCGCTGGGCAAGGCGCTGTAAAGCAACGGGCCGTCCAGGTTGGACAGATGATTGCAGACCATGACCATGGGCTGGGAAAAATCGATGCCCGCCGCTCCGTGCACGCGGATCCTGACCCCGACGATCCGCAAAACGATTTTCATCACGGCGCGGGACAGCGCGTACAGGAATTTGTCGTAGCGGCAAAGTCCGGAAACGATCAAAACCGGAACAAACAGCACGACGACCAGCAAAAAAGCCAGCAAATAAGCCGCAACGTTTCTAAGCAAGCGCATGACATTCATTAATAATTTTTTTTCGGCGCTTTGTCAAGGGAAATAGTTGACAAATCAGCGAATTTCATTTAATAATTTAATCTCTTTTAAACATCCAAGGATAACTAAGCTGGGTGATTAAAAATTTTATCAAGGAGATAAAGCATGTCTGTGCTCAAAGAACTCATCGAAAAAGTCAAAGTCAAAAATCCTGGCGAACCCGAATTTCACCAGGCGGTCAAGGAAGTTTTTGAAACGCTGGAGCCCACGGTCAAGAAGCATCCCGAATTCGTCAAGGCCAAGATCTACGAGCGCATCGTCGAACAGGATCGAACCATCCTCTTCCGCGTACCTTGGGTCGACGACAAGGGCGAGGTTCAAATCAACAAGGGTTTCCGCGTGCAGTTCAACAATGCCATCGGCCCCTACAAGGGCGGCCTACGCTTCCACCCCTCGGTCAACCTGGGCATCATCAAATTCCTGGGCTTTGAGCAGATCTTCAAGAACTCGCTGACGACCCTGCCCATGGGCGGCGGCAAGGGCGGCTCCGACTTCGACCCCAAGGGCAAGTCGGACATGGAAGTGATGCGCTTCTGCCAGTCATTCATGCGCGAGCTGTTTCGCCACATCGGCGCCGACGTTGACGTGCCGGCCGGCGATATCGGCGTGGGCGGCCGTGAAATCGGCTTCCTGTACGGCTACTACAAGAAGATCCGCAACGAACACACCGGCGTGCTCACCGGCCGCGCCCTAGAATGGGGCGGCTCGCTGATCCGTCCCGAGGCCACCGGCTACGGCTCGGTCTACTTCGCCGCCGAGATGCTCGCCACCCGCGGCAAGGACCTCAAGGGACTGAGCTGCGCAGTCAGCGGCTCGGGCAACGTCGCCCAGTACACCACCGAGAAGATCAACCAGCTCGGTGGCAAGGTGATCTCACTGTCGGATTCCAGCGGCACCATTATCGACGAGTCTGGGATCAACGCCGAGAGACTGACCTTCGTCATGGACCTGAAGAACGTCACCCGCGGCCGCATCGAGGAGTACACCAAGAAATACAAGGGCAAGTACTACGAGGGCAAGAGCGTGTGGGATGTGATCAAGGAAGGCCTCAAGATCGACGCCGCCTTCCCCTCGGCCACCCAGAACGAGATCGACGAGGAGCACGCCAAGGCCATGGTCAAGAACGGCTGCTTCTGCGTCTCCGAAGGGGCCAACATGCCTTCCAACCTGGCCGCCATCAAGATATTCCAGGAGAACAATGTGCTCTACGGGCCGGCCAAGGCGGCCAACGCCGGCGGCGTCGCCACCTCCGGTCTGGAGATGTCCCAGCAAAGCATGCGCCTCTACTGGAGCCGCGAAGAGGTCGACCAGAAACTGCACAGCATTATGAAGAGCATCCACCAGCAGTGTCTGGACGCCGCTGAAAAATATGGCAACAAGGGCGATTACCTGACGGGCGCCAACATCGCCGGCTTCATCAAGGTGGCCAAGGCCATGCTGGCCTACGGCATCGTCTGATTTAATTTACCGAATCCAACCAAGGGGAGTTTTCCAGAAACTCCCCTTTTTTTTCGCAAAAAAAACCCGAACTTGAAAACTTTTTCCAAATGAGCTATAAGGTGGCCAAGGAGAAAAGCATGGACGAAAACAAGGTCTTATTCAAGGAAATCACGCAAAAAACAGCGTTTTACAAGCAGGCCAAATTCTGGGCATCCCTGATTACCGTCATCGTCGGCCTCGTTTTGATCATGATTTTTTATAAAACCGTGATCCAGGAAACCATGAGCGACGCCGAGGTGGCCAAGTCGATCCAGGTACCTGACCGACGGCTACGTGACGGCGGTCAAGGAGCCCCTGCCGCCGGGGCAGGTCAGCGGCGAGATTTTCGTCAAGGGTTTTTTCGGCTACACCGCCTCGTCCAAGCCGGCTTTCATCAAGAACATGGCCAATTGGAAGGACATCAAGGTCAAGATCTACGCCAAGACCAAGAATTCCGGCCAGGTGCTTTTGGGAATTTTCCCGATCGCCAAGAAAATCGCCGGCATCCAGGTCATATATGAAGGCCAGCCAGCAGAAAACCAATGACCGCTTTTTTTCTCATAGCGCGGGTGGAATGAAAAAAATAACCCTGCGCCTGATCATCATCCTGATCGTTTTTGCACTCGTCCATGAATCCCTGCAATTCCTGCCCCTGCATCCGACCTGGCATCGGTGGCTGGACGCCCTGCTCCTGCTGGCCTTCATGGCGTTTCTGCTCGTTTATCTTAAAAGCCAGATAGTGAACCCCCTGCAGGAGATCAACCGCGGCCTGCGGCTCGGCATGCAGACCGGAAGCGGCCGCATATCCGCAGGCCGCGCGCGACTCTCAGGGGAGATCGCGGAAATCTTTGCCAATGTCGAAAATATCTTCGCCCAGCTGCAGGGAAAAACCGACGAAGCCAGGGAGGGCGGGGAATTCCTGGAAAAGCTGATGCAGACCGCCCAGGTCGTGGTGATCAAGTTCGACAAGCGGATGCACCCCCTCTACATCAACGACTACGGCCTTAAAAAATTCCAGATCGAAGATCAAGATATCGCCTCGCTGCGCCTGAATGAATTCCTGGAAAGAAAGTTCGTCCACGAGATAATGAGGGAATTGAAGGAACATGACCACATCGTGGATAAGGAAACCACGATGGTGCTGAAAACCGGGGAAAAGCTCGACATCGCCCTGTCGCTCTCGCTGATCCGGGATGCGAGCGGCCGGATCACCGACTTCCTGGCAGTCGTTGCCGACATCAGCAAGCGCAAGAAAGCCGAGATCAATCTGAAAAACCAGATCGTTTTCTCGCAGCAGATATTCCAATCGATCCCCGAAATGATCATGATCGTCGATCGCAAATTGCGCATCACCTTCATCAACCGCAAAGCCCACGACGTGATCAGGACCATCAGCGAAAACTGCATCGGCCAGAACCTGAACCTGATCCTGAGCAAGATGGCCAACGAGAGCGGCTTTGACGAGCTGGTGCGCAACGTCATTGAAAACGGCAACAGCGTTCATCGGATCAACACCATCAATCCCATCCTGGAAGAAGAAAACTACGTGGACCTGATCGTCGAACCCTTGAAGAGCGGCAAGGTTATCATCGGCGGCATCATCATGCTCCGCGATATTTCCGAGTGGCGCGGCCTGACTGCCCAGCTCAGGTCCCTGCAGGGCTTCATGCAAAAGTTGATCAACGCCAGCCCGTACGCGGTGATCTCCATCAACAGCAGCAACCTGATCACCACGTGGAATCAATCGGCCGAAAAGATCCTCGGCGTGCCGTTCGCCGCCGCTTTCGGCGAAAACATCTATACCCTGCTGTCCCTTTTCAACAAGTACAAGGATATCATCAACGAGACGATGATCCTGAAAAAGACCATTTATCTCAATGATGAGCGGATATTCATAGGCGAAGAGGGCTTCATCGTCGCCAACCTGACCCTCTACCCGGTGACGGCCGAGCAGAACGGAGTGGTCATCCACCTCGAGGACGTGTCGGCGCTGAAGAAGCTCGAGTCCTCCCTATTGCAGGCGCAGAAAATGGAATCGCTGGGTTTGCTGACCAGCCACATCGTCCATGATTTCAACAACCTGTTGAGCGGCATCATGGGCTACGCCTCGTTGCTGGAAAAAAAGATCCCTGACGACCCGAAGTTGAAAAAATACGTAACGACCATCATCAACTCCAGCGAACGGGCATCGACGCTGATCAGCCAGCTGCTCAACTTCTCGCGCAAGAAACTTGCCGAGAAGGAGACCATCAATATCAATGACCTGATCAAGGAATCCCTGGATTTCCTGTCCATGAGCTTGAAGACCATCCACTGCGACATCCAGCTTCATCCCAGCCCGATCCTGATGCAAGCCGACAAGACCAAGATTTCCCAGACCTTGATCAACCTGCTCATCAACGCCAAGGACGCCGTGGAAAGTTCCCCCCGGCCGACGATCACTATCCGGACCGACGTGACCGACATTAGCGGGCAAAAAAATCTCCTCGATGGCCATTACGCGCTCATCCAGATCGGCGACAACGGCAGCGGC
>JAPKZM010000049.1 GCA_026393775.1 Candidatus Aminicenantota bacterium | reverse complement strand
ACAAGCCTGTTCTTCTTGTCAACCACCGGGAGGGAGAGCAGGTTGTACTTGGCCATGATCTCCGCCGCTTCCATGTCGTCGGAGTTGGAATGGATGCTTTTGACCCTGGTGCTCATGATCGTCGCCAGCTTGGCGTCCAGGGGGTGGCTGAACAGATCGTTGATCGGCAGGGAACCCAGGAGGCGCTCCTGCTTGTCCAGGACGTAGAGGACGTAAATGTTTTCTATCTCCGCGCAGACCAGGCGGATGAAATCCAGCGCTTCGGCCACGGACAACTCGGGATTCACGGCCAGAAAATCGGTGGTCATCAATCCCCCGGCCGTGTCTTCCTCATGGCGGAGAAGCTCCTTAACGTCCTCGGCTTCTTCGCCGTGCATCTCGCCGATGATGGCATCGGCTTTATCCTCGGGCATGTCCCCGAGGATGTCGGCGGCGTCGTCGGGCGACATGGCTTCCATGATATCGGCGGCTTTTCCCATGTCCATCCTTTCCATCAGGTCCTTCTGGTGCTTTTCATCCATCTCGGGAATGGCCTCGGCGATGGTGTCGATCCCCAGCGTGTCGATCAGTGCGGCCTGATTGTCGGGGGGGATCTGGGTCAGGATGTCGGCGATTTCATAAGGGTGGAGGGCTTGCATGTCCCGGGTGGAAACGGTCAGGGAGAGGTGGGTGATGTCGTCCTCCAATGGCTGGATGAAACGCCAGGAGATCAGGTCGTAAGGGATGCGCTGCACCATTTTTTTCCAAAGCGGCCAGTCATCCTTCTTCAATCCCAGCCGGCGCAGCAGCCCGCGGATCCCGACGTCGACGGCGATCAGGGAAAGCTTGCCGTCTATCTCGCGCACCTTGATGTCATTGACGCGGACAATCTTGGCGCCGTTGATATCCACGATCTGCTTGTCCCAGATGTCCTTCACCGCCAAGATTTCCTTCTCCTTGACATCCTGCAGGCGCACCTGGTCCGGCTGCAGGCGGCAGAGCACGAAGCGGCGGTTGCCGAGCTCGATATCTTCATAAGCCAGCTTGACCAAACGGCCGCCGATGCGGGTGCGGATGACGAAGGCAGCGATTTGCGGAAAGACGTCCCCTTTGATCACCGTGAAATCACGGATTTTGCCGATGCTGATGCCGTCGGGGGCCAGGACGCTTTTGCCCGTCAGTTCGCTTAAAAAAATTTCGCCTTGAAACTTCATGCTTTCCAGTTTACCCCGATCATCGGCATGCTGTCAACCTCAGGCGGGATGACACGCGAGTTGACAGGCACCGCCAAAATGTGTAAAATTTATTATTCGCAAGCCGCGATTCGGATTCAACCGAAGTCAAAAAAGGAAATAAATGATACCCAACGGTTCGGATGAACAAGCGTCACTGATCGAGAAACTGCGCCAGACGGTGATCGGCGCGCCGCGCAACATCAAGGACCCGTCCATTTTCCACAAGATATCCCTGGTGCCATTGCTGGCCTGGATCGGCCTCGGCGCCGACGGCCTGTCCTCTTCTTCCTACGGCCCCGAGGAAGCCTTCCGCGCCCTGGGTCCCCACACCTACCTGGCCGTCTTCCTGGCCCTGGCCACCTCGCTGACCGTTTTTATCATCTCGTACGCCTATTCGCGCATCATCGAACATTTTCCCCATGGCGGCGGCGGTTACATCGTGGCCACCCATACCCTGGGGAGCAAGGCCGGAGTCGTTTCGGGCAGCGCCCTGCTGGTCGACTACATGCTGACCATCACCGTCTCCATCGCCGCCTGCGGCGATGCCCTGTTCAGTTTCCTGCCCCTGGGTTTCCATGACTATAAAATTTTCTTCGAATTGTTTTTGATTGCCGTTTTGATCATCATGAACATCCGTGGCGTGAAGGAATCGGTGACCATGCTGGCCCCGATATTCATCGTTTTCGTCCTGACCCACGTTTTCATGATCGGCTACGGCATCCTTTCGCATCTGCCCCAGATCGTGCCGGTCGTGCAAAGCATCAAGGGCAATTTCAACATCGGCTTGTCGAGCCTGGGCGGCCTGGGCATGCTGGCCCTCTTCCTGCGCGCCTACTCGCTGGGCGGCGGCACCTATACCGGCATCGAAGCCGTCTCCAACGGCTTACAGATCATGCGCGAGCCCAAGGTGCAAACCGGCAAGCGGACCATGCTTTACATGTCCACCTCGCTGGCCTTCACCGCCAGCGGCCTGTTTCTGTGCTACCTGCTCTTGAAGGTCACTCCCGGCACAGGCAAAACCTTGAATACCATCTTGGCCAACGCTCTTTACGGCAATTGGTCGATCGGCTACATATTGGCCCTGGTCACTATTTTGTCCGAAGGCGCCCTGCTGTTCGTCGGGGCCCAGACCGGCTTCATCGACGGCCCGCGGGTCATGGCCAACATGGCCATCGACTCCTGGTTCCCGCACCGCTTCGCCGCGCTGTCGGAACGGCTGACCATGCAGAACGGCGTCCTGCTCATGGGCGGGGCTTCCATTTTCCTGCTGCTCTACACCGGGGGCAAGATATCCAACCTTGTGGTCATGTATGCGATCAACGTTTTCATGACCTTTTCCATATCGGAAATCGGCATGTCCACCTATTTCATAAAAAACCGCAAAAGGGAAGTTTACTGGAAAAAGCATTTGCCAGTGCACATGACCGGCTTCGTCCTCTGCTTCACCATCCTAATCATCACCAGCTATGAAAAATTCCGCGAGGGCGGCTGGATGACGCTGTTGATCACGGCTGCTTTCGTGACCATCTGCTACCTGATCCGCCGCCATTACAACAACGTGAAAAAGGCGGTGCGCAAGCTCGACGAACTCCTGACCGACATTTCTACCAGCCACGAGGCCAACATGGACCCGGTCAATCCCCGGGAGATGACCGCTATCCAGCTGGTCAGCGACTACAGCGGCTTCGGTGCGCATACGATCCTTTCGGTAATCCGCAATTTCCCCAACCTGTACAAGAATTTCATCTTCGCCTCGGTAGCCGTGGTCGACTCCGGCAGTTTCAAAGGGGCCGAGGAGATGAAGAACCTGGAGGAATCGGTCAAGGCGACCCTGCAAAAATACGTCGACCTAGCCCGCAGCCTGGGCTTCGCCGCCGACTACCGCATGGCCGTGGGCACCGACGTGGTCGAAACGGCCACCCTGCTTTGCAAGGACATCAAGGCCGAGTTCCACCGCTCGACCGTGTTCACCGGCAAGCTGACCTTCCGCCACGAGAAGTTCTACCACAAGATGCTGCACAACGAGACGGCTTTCGCCATCCAGCGCCAGCTGCATTGGGACGAGATCACCTCGGTGACGTTGCCTATAAGACTCGACCTGTAAACTCACGTGACGCGAGACGCGTAACAAGGAAGAATCAAAAGCAAGGTTTGATGTTCATTGTTGAAAATAAATTCCAAATCCCAAGCACCAAATCCCAAACAAGCATCAAGCATCAATGATCCAATTACCTAAACAAAAAGAAGAAGCTTGATAGAGGATTTATTTATGACATTGGAATTTGGAACTTGGAATTTATTTGGTATTTGGAATTTGTGATTTGGAATTTTTCTTTATGTACGGGCGGTTCGCGAACCGCCCCTCGTCACGCATCACGCATAACGCATAACGGTTTAATACTCCTGCGGCATATCTTTCAACTGCGCGAAGGTGAACACCGGCCCGTCCTTGCAGACGAAGTACTTACCGACGTTGCAGCGGCCGCACTTGCCCACCCCGCACTTCATGCGGTTCTCCAGGGTGGTGAAGATATTTTCCGGCTTGAATCCCAGCTTGGTCAATACCGGAAAAGTAAACTTGATCATCACCGGCGGGCCGCAGACCACGGCCACGGTATCGCGGCTCGCGATAGCGGGGGCGGCCCTGCCGAGCACCGTCGGCACGAAGCCGATCTCCCCTTTCCAATCGGGAGTTTCGCCGCCGGGATCAACGGTGCTGATCAGTTTGACGTCGGAACGCCCGGCCCACTCGGCCAGTTCGCGCTTGTACACTAGGTCGGCCACGGTGCGGGCGCCGTAGACGATCGTAATATTCCCGTAGCGCTCTCGCAAATCCAGGACGTTCCAGATCACGCTGCGCATGGGCGGCAGGGCGATGCCGCCGGCGATAAACAGCAGGTTTTTGCCTTCCCAATCGCTGATGGGGAAAATATTCCCGTAGGGCCCGCGGAAACCGATGATTTCCCCCGGCTCGAGGCCGGACAGCGCCGATGTCACTCGTCCGGCCTTGCGGAAGGTGCATTCGATATATCCCTGACGCGTGGGCGGCGAGGCGATGCAGAAGGTGCACTCCCCCTCGCCGAATACCGAGTATTCGCCAAACTGACCGGTGCGGAAGCTGAAATTTTTACCTTCCCGCTCGTCGCTGAAGACCAGGCGCATGGTCTTGACGTCGGGCGTTTCGTCGCTGATCTGTTCGATTTTCATCAGATAGGGCTTGAAGCTGTCGGCCATGCTCATGGTTTCGCCTCCGCCACGGATCGCAAATGCTCGAGAATGTTCATGTCCACCGGGCAGGCGCGCGAACAGCGGCCGCAGCCAACGCAGCCTAGCACCTGCTGGCGCTCCGGCATGTAGGAGAACTTGTGCATCAGCCGCTGGCGCCAGCGCTGGCTTTGGACGGGCCGCGGATTGTGGCCGGACGTATGCAGGGTGAAAAGCCCGAAGCCGCAGGAATCCCAGCAGCGCAGCCGCTGGCCCGAGCCGCCGCCTTCGTCCTGGATGTCGAAGCAGGCGCAGGCCGGGCAGACGTAGGCACAGGCGCCGCAGCCCAGGCAGCGCAATGACTGCTCAACCCAGAAGGCGTTGTCATCGAACAGCCGCGCCAGGGCGGGAGCGACCCTTTCCAGGGCGAAGACAGGCTCTACCTTGGCCAGATGGGCTTCCTTGCTCACGCTGGCGGGGCACGGCTTCAGCCCCGCGGCCTCACCGGCAAGCACGCGTCCTTTTTCGGAAATGATTTCCGCCAGATATTCGCCCGGAGCTATCTCGGTTAGCAGGATGTCGCTGCCGGTTGTCCCACCAGGGCCACCGCCCGCTGAAGTGCAAAAGCAGTATTCATCGGCACGGGGGCAGGAGACGCCGATCACGGCCACTTTCTCCATCCGGGCCGAGAACAGGGGGTCCTGGGAATCCCAATTGAAGATGGCTTTCAGTACGGCGAAAGCGGCGTCGTCGCAGGGGCGCAAGCCGAAGATCACGGTCTCCGGCAAGGCGCCTTGGTCGCGTTCCCGGATTTCGACCCGACCGTCCTTATTCTTGAACGAGAACAGCTCTTCGACCCTCGGGAAAACCGCCGTTTTAGCCGACTGGACGGTCTGCACCTGGTCGAGGCAGACTTCTTCCAGGGTCGTGACCGCGGCAAAATCGATCTTGGCGCCGATTTTTTTTGGCGCCAGGATGCGCTTGCCCTTGGATCGCCAATGGGAAAACAATTTTTCCAGCTCTCCGCGGCCGATCAGTTTTTTTTCGGTTTCCATGGCTCTCACCTGATGAAATCTTCGGGGTCGTCGGGCTTGAAGGTCGACATGGCGTTGTCGGCTTTGGCGGCCATGCCGCTACGGAAATTGAAATTCGCCAGGACTTCGCTGAGCAGCCGCTGATTCAGCAGATACAGGGGAATGCCCACCGGGCAGGCGCGGCTGCAGTCACCGCAATTGACACAGCGGCCGGCCAGGTGCATGGCGCGCATGACGTTCCACTCCAGGTTGCCCAGGTCGTGGGCCGGCACCGGTATCCATTGCGGCTGGTTGCACTCAACCGTGCAGCGGCTGCAATAGCACAGCGGACAGGCGCCACGGCAGGCGTAGCATTTGAGACAGCGGGCAAATTCCTCCTGCCAGAATTGCCGGCGCTGCTCCGGATCCAGCGCCACGTATTTCTGCAGCTCGGTTTTTTCGCCGGCGCTGAGATTGCAGTCCAGGGCGGCCACGTGGGCTTCGATGGTTTGCAGCGTCGCCAATGGAGTCACTTCTCCTTGCGCATCCACGGCCAGCGCCAGGAGGTCGTGGTCCTTGACCTGGTTTTCGGCTGCCAGCTGCAAAATGGTGCGCAGGGCGGACGGAGTGGCGACCAGCGCCGCCTTGCCCAGCTGGCGCACCTCGGGCTTCATGAGATAGACCGCCAAATTCTGCTGGCAGGAAGCGTCAAAGATCAATGATTCAGCTTCGGCAGCCGCGCGGATGAAAACCGCCCGCGCCGGTGCCGCTTCACCGCTGCCGCGGCCGTAGCCAATGACCATCTGCACTGTCTTGGAGGCCAGCAATTCACGCGCTTTGTTTCGCAATGTTTCCATGCCTGGACCCCTACTCAACGCCCGCGCCGCGCAGTTTGTGATAGCCGCTGAACGGCCCCAGCTGCCGGATCTGTTCGGCGGTGGCGTCGACCAGCTGCGCCCACTTGGCGCCTTCGGCGGCCGAAACCCATGAGAACTGCACGCGGCGCACGTCGATGCCCAGGAAATCCAGCAGGCCGCGGAAGACGATCCAGCGCCGGCGGGCATGGAAATTGCCGCTGCTGTAATGGTAGTCGTTGGGATGGCAGCCCGAGACGATGATGCCGTCGGCGCCGTTGGCGAAGGCTTTGAGCAGCAGCATGAAATCGATGCGCCCGGTGCAGGGGAAGCGGATGATGGTCACCCGGGGCGAATATTTCATGCGGTTGGTCCCGGTCAGGTCGGCGCCGGCGTAGGTGCACCAGTTGCAGACGAAAGCCACGATCTTGGGTTCGAAATCAGACATCGCTTTCACCTCGGTTCAGCAGGGCCAAGACTTCGGCGTAGACCTGCTCGTGGGAGAAGCCCTGGATATCGATCGACTTGGAGCGGCACAGGGCCACGCAGGTGCCGCAGCCCTGGCAGAGCCCGGGGTTGACCTTGGCCACGGTCTTGATCAGCTGGCCGTCACGACCGCGGATCTCCTCCTTTTCGATGGCCTGGTAGGGGCATGAAGTCTGGCAGAGGAAGCAGCCGACGCAGGTCGAATAGAGCGGCGGCGCCTGGCGATCGACCACGGCGATCAGCGGTTCGCGGATCAATTCATCCTGGGAGAACAAGGCGGCTACCTTGGCGGCGGCCCCCGAAGCCTGGGCAACCGATTCCGGGATATCCTTGGGCGCCTGACAGGCCCCAGCCAGGAAAATACCGGCGGTGTTGGTCTCTACCGGCCTGAGCTTGGGATGGGCTTCGGAATAGAAATGGTGGGAGTCATAACTGATGTGAACCTTCTGGGCCAAGGCCTCGGCCCCGGGGTTGGCCACTCCCGCCGTGGCCAGCACCACCATGTCGGCCTCGATCTCCATGGGCCTGGCCCCGAGCAGGGTGTCGGCGCCCTTGACGATCAATTTACCGCCGCGTTCGTAGATGCGCGAGACGCGGCCGCGGATATACTGCACGCCGTCTTCTTCAATGGCCCGGCGCACGAACTCCTCGTACATCTTGCCGCCGGCCCGGATGTCCATGTAAAAAACATAGGGCTTGCCGTGGTGCACCTTGTGCCGGTAGAGCATGGCGTGCTTGGCCGTGTACATGCAGCAGATCTTCGAACAGTACTCGATGCCCTTGGCCGGGTCGCGCGAACCGGCGCAGGCGATAAAGACCACGATCTCCGGCACCTTGCCGTCGGAGGGGCGGCGCATTTCTCCAAGGGTCGGGCCGGATGCCGAAGCCATGCGCTCGAACTGCAGGCCATCGATGACGTCCCGATAGTTGCCGTAGCCGTATTCCGGGAAAAAATCACCGTGCTTGATGTCGAAGCCGGTGGCCATCACGACGGCGCCGACCTCGACTTCCACGATCTCGTCGGCCTGGTCAAAGCGGATGGCCTGGGTGGGACAGACCTTTTCGCAGAGTCGGCATTTGCCTTTCAGGTAATAGGTGCAATGTTCGCGGTCGATGACCGGCTTGTTGGGGACCGCCTGCGGGAAGGGGACGTAGATGGCGGGACGCATGCCTAGGCCGGCGTCGAAATCGCTGGCGATCTTTTTGGTCGGGCATTTCTGGCAGCAGAGGCCGCAGCCGGTGCAGAGTTTTTCGTCGAGGCTGCGCGCCTTCTTGCGTATGCGTGCCTTGAAGTTGCCGATGAATCCCTCCAGGCTTTCCAGCTCGGCGTACGAGTACAGGGTGATGTTGGGGTTCTGGGCCACCTCGACCATACGCGGGGTGAGGATGCACTGGGAGCAATCCAGGGTGGGGAATGTTTCCGACAGCTGCGACATATGGCCGCCGATCGAGGGCTCCTTCTCGACCAGGATCACCTTGTGGCCGGAGTTGGCGATATCCAGGCTGGCCTGGATACCGGCGATGCCGCCGCCCAGGACCAGCGCCGTCTTGGTCACCGGCACCTTGATGGGCAGCAGGGCCTTGTTCTTCTTCACCTTGGCCACCAGGGTACGCACAATGTCGATGGCCTTGTTGGTGGTGGCCTCACCTTTTTCGTGCACCCAGGAGCAATGCTCGCGGATGTTGGCCATCTCGCAGAGGAAGGGATTGAGCCCGGCCTCGGCGCAAGCGCGGCGAAAGGTGGGCTCGTGCATGCGCGGCGAACAGGCGGCCACCACCACCCCGGTCAGGTTCTTCTCCTTGATGGCGCTGCTGACCATCTGTTGGCCGGGATCGGAGCACATGTACTTGTAGTCGACGCTGTGGACCACGCCGGGGATCTTGGCCGCGGCGGCGGCAACCTTGGCGACATCGACCGTGGCGCTGATGTTCTCGCCGCAATGACAGATGAACACGCCGATGCGCGCCATATCATGCCTCCCCGGGCCTAGTCCCAGAAGGGGGCAAAGTTTCCGCAGGGGATTTGTCCACTGCCGGGGAAAACCTCACCGTCACCTTATGGCGCTGCAGTCCGAGCTTTTTCGGCGCGATGCCCAGCGCCAGGCCGATGGCTTGGGTGACGTAAAGGACCGGGATCCTGAATTTTTTATCAGCGCGCTTTTCGATATTCGGACGCCGCATGTCGAGATTGAGGTGGCACATGGGACAGGCGACGATGACCGCCTCGGCGCCACGAGCGACGGCGTCGTCGAGGATGAGGCCGCTCAGTCTGGCCACCAGATCGTTACGCGAGATGGAGAAACCGGCCCCGCAGCATTCGGTTTTAAAAGCCCAGTCCAAGGGCTCGGCGCCGATTTTTTTCATCAGCCGGTCCATCGACTGCGGCTCCTCGGGGCGGTCGAACTTGACGATCCCGGCCGGCCGCACCAGCAGGCAACCGTAGTAGCAGGCCACCTTGCGGGCGAAGGGGGCCTGGATCAGCCCCTCCAGGCCGCCGATGCCGGCCAGCCATTCCAGGATATTGACCACCTTGGCCGAACCGCGGTATTCGGCTTCGATCAGGCCCGATATCCGCGCCCGCAGCGCCTCACTGCCCTTGGCGTCGAGCAGCTCGTGGCGGGTGACGCTCAGGCGGCTGTAGCAGGCGGCGCAGGGGACCAGCACCTCGTCCATGCCCGCTTTTTCAGCGGCGGCGAGGATGCGCGCCGGCAGTGCCAGCGCCAGGTCGCGATCGAGGTTGTGGGCGGCGGTGGCGCCGCAGCAGTTCCAGTCGGGGATTTCAGGCAGTTCCCGGCCCAGGACCTTGGCCACGGCCATGAGCGATTCGCTGTACTCGCGCGCCGAGCCCTTCATGGAGCAGCCTGGATAAAATCCGGTTTTCATGGACGGCCCTCCCTGGCCTTCAGGGTCCTGGCAAACATTCGCTTCAACAGTCGGCGGTCGCGTATGCGCTCGGGAATCAGGTGCAGCTTGCCGACGAAAAACATCCACGGCGCCTGCAGCAAGTCCTGCAGGAAATGGCCGCTGCGCAGCTTGTAGTCGATCACCTGCCCCATTTCGAACAGGCGGCCGGTGGTGCGCACCGAGTCGAGAAAGGCGCGATGAAAGGAGATAATATCCTTGGCCTTGGGGTTGATTTTCTTTTGCGCCAGCGACTCGTAGCGCAGGACATCCATGAGCTTGGGGATGTCGAGTTCCATGGGGCAGCGGCAATAGCATATCTCACAGGTCAGGCAGAGCCAGATGGTATGCGAGCGCAGGGCCAGCTCGGCAAACTCGGGAAAATCTCCCAGCTGCAGCAGGTGCATGATCTGGCTGGGAGGAAAATCCATGTCCGCGGCCAGGGGGCACCCAGCGGAGCACTTGCCGCACTGATAGCAGCGGGCGACGTCGACGCCTGTTTGCTCCAGTATCCGCTCAGCCAACACCTGGCGATCATGTTGAATAACGGGGCCACGGCTCATCGCGGATCTCCTTAAGTGGTGACGTAAGGGGGGATTGTAGCGCATTTGTTTTTTAAAAGCAAACCCGATTGGTTGTGTTTTTTTCCGAGCGTCAATCTCCGGTCAGCATGAGCTTGCGCAGCTGCAAGGACTTCACGTCCCTTTCAACGACCAGCGGCTTCCCTTCGGGAGAGAGGCCCGCGGCGTACATGGCGGTGGACAAGGTGCCCGGCGCCGGGGTAAAAATCTGCGTGTCGACGGTGGACAAGCCCAGGGCGCGCGCTTTCTGTTTCAAGGCGGCACATGGGCCTTGGTTTCTCCGGGATGGCCGATCAGCCAGTAGGGAGCCAATTCGATCGGACGCGGCAGCCGGCGATTCAAGCGGCGGAAAAGGGCCACGAATTCCTCCAGAACCGCGAAGCGCGGCTTGCCCAGCAAATCCAGGACCTCGTCCTCGGTGTGCTCGGGGGCGATGCGCAAAAAACGGCCGCAATGATGGCGCATGATCTCTTCCAGCAACCCCGGGTTGTTTAAAAGCAGGTCGAAGCGGACGCCCGAACCCAGGAATATTTTTTTTACCCCTTTCAGCTCCCGGCAGCGCTTCAGCAGCTGCCGGTAGGGCTCTCCGGGGGCGAAATTGCGACAGGGGCGCGGCTGCAGGCAGGAAATCCGGGAACAGCTTTCCAGCGCGCAATCGGCCCCGTACATCTCGGCCGTCGCTCCGCCGATATCGCTGACCACTCCTTGCCAGCGCGGATGGGCGGCTAGGGAATCGATCTCGCGTAAGATGGATTCGGGCGATCGCGATACGATGCGCTTGCCCTCGCTGAAATGGATCGAACAGAACGCGCAGCCCCCGGCGCAACCCCGGTGCGCTGTCACGGAAAAGAGGTTCATTTGCAGCGCTGGGGTATATTCCTCCGCCCGCAAGTGCCGGCGCCGGTATGGGAGGTCATAGATGAAATCCAGGTCATGGCGGTCATAATTCTGGGCCGGGTTCTGCACCACCCAGCGCGTGGCGGTTTTCTGGGCCAGGGCCCGGCCTGCGCTGACGGCGCGGTCGGCCAGCAGCTGGCTGCGCAGCAAGCGCGTCGGGTCGGCCTGGATATCCTCGCCAGAGGGAAGCTCCAGGCAATTTTTTTCAGGCGGCAATTGGCGCCATATCCTGGCCGTACCGGGGATATCGATATCGGCGATCCGTTCCCCCGCCCGCGCCCGCCGGGCAATGGCCACGATCTGTTTTTCCCCGCTGCCATGTACCAGGATGTCGGCGCGGGAGTCGAGCAGGATGGAACGGCGGACCTTTTCCTCCTGGAAATCGTAATGGGCAAAACAGCGCAAGCCGGCTTCCACCCCGCCGATCACCACCGGCGTGTCGCGGTAAATCTCACGCAGCCGGCTGGCGAACACGGTCAGGGTACGGTCCGGCCTGATCTTGTATTTGATGGCCAACGGACGGCCGGGGAAGAAGGCTTGTCCGGAAAACTGGTAGAGGTCCTCCCGGCGGCGGCGACGACTGGCGGTATAATTCAGCACCACCGAATCGATCGGGCCCGAAACCACAGCGAAAAAAAGCCGCGGCCGTCCCCGCTCAGTGAATGCCTTATTTCCCTGCCAGAAAGGGGTCTCGCTGACGCCGACAGTGAAGCCAGCCGCCTCCAGCGCCCGCTTCAAAATCCCTTCGGGGAAGGAAGGGTGGTCGCTGAACGGATACGGCAGCACCAGGATGACGTCAAAGGGGGCCATGGATCAAAGCGGGCACGAAACTCGGGGCGCGGGAACGGTCAGAACCATTTCTTTTTTCTAAAATATTTGAGCATGGTTACCGCCACCCCGATCATGATCAGCAGCACCAGCGGGTAGCCCCAGCGCCAGCCGATCTCGGGCATGTACTTGAAATTCATGCCGTAGACGCCGGCCAGGAAGGTCAGGGGCATGAAGATGGTGGCGATGATGGTCAGCACCTTCATGACCTGGTTCATGCGGTTGCTGACCGAGGAGAGGTAGATGTCGAGCATGCCGGAAATCATGTCGCGGAAGGTTTCGATGCTGTCGATGATCTGGATGGTATGGTCGTACACATCGCGAAGGAATATCCGCGTTGACTGCTGGATCAGGCCGGATTCACTCTTTTCCAGGCCATAGATCACCTCACGCAGCGGCCAGACTGACTTACGCAAAGAAATCATCTCCCGCTTCAGTTGATGGATCTGGCGCAGGGTTTCCGGTCGCGGATCGCTGACCAGGTCCTCCTCCAGAACCTCGATTTTTTCTCCAAGTTTCTCCAGGATGAGGAAATAGCGGTCGATGATGCTGTCGAGGATCGAATAGGCCAAATAATCGGAGCCCATTTTCCTGATCCGGCCCTTGCCACTGCGGATGCGCTCGCGCAGCGGTTCCAGCAAATCGCCTTCGCGCCCTTCCTGCAGGGAGATCACGAAATTCTTCCCCAGGACGATGCTGACCTGCTCGGAGACGATTCCCAGGCCGGGCTCGTCGTAGTCGAGCATCTTCAGCACGACATAAAGGTAGCTTTCCATGTCGTCGAGCTTCGGCCTCTGGTCGGTGTTGAGGATGTCCTCCAGGATCAGCGGGTGCAGCCCGTAGCTATTTCCGAGGTGCTCGAGCAGACCGGTGTCCTGGAGCCCTTCGATGTCGATCCAGGTTATTGATTCCGTGTCGCGGAAAGGAAGGCACTCGCCTACCGGCGCGTTGCGCTTTTCGCGTACCCCCTGCTCGTCGTAATCGAGGATGTGGATGCGGCTCTTGGCCACCATTTTCGTCCCGATGTGAACCAGGGTGCCCGGCGGCAGGCCTGACTTGACCGATCGCTTTTTAATCTTATCGGCCATGCGCGGAGAAGCGTTTGACGAAGACGTACTTGTCGTCGCCCGCAGCGTAGAAATCCTTAAGCACCGCTTCCACCTGATAGCGGTTGTGCAGGTAAAAATCCCTCGTCGGCTGGTATTTCTCCAGCCCCGAGGTTTCCACCCAGACGGCCCTTCCGCCCTGGGCTGCGATCCGCTCCTCGCTTTTTTGCAGCAGGATCTTGCCGATGCCCCGGCTGCGGCAATCATTGTCGACGGCGATCCAGTAAAGATCGAAGCTGCCCTCGGCGCAGGCGATGGGGCCGTAGCAGCAGTAGCCGACGACCCGCCCTTCCTGCTCGGCGAAGATAAAGTAATAGCCGCTCTTCTGGCCCTTCTGCAGGCGCTCTTCGACCAGTTCCACCGCCACGTCTATTTCATGGTCGTTAAAATACCCGCTCGAAGCGACGATGTCGCGAACGGCCGCGCCGTCAGCGGCCAGAACGTTTTCGCGATACGACAATGGCGTTTGTTTGCTCATGAAATCTCCAGCTTTTTCGGCTTATATGCCAACGCAGTCGGCGATGATCCTTTCGACCAGGTTGGTGAAGGTCAAGCCCATCCTTTCGGCGGCGGCATTGAAGCCTCCATCCGGGGAAAGGCAGGGGTTGGAATTGATTTCGAGCACCCAGGGGCGGCCCTGCCCGTCGACGCGAAAATCGACCCGGGCATAGCCGCGCAGGTTGAAAAATTCCCAGCAGCGGCGGGCGATGGCCTGCAGCTCGGAGAGCAGCGGCTGATCCGCATCCGAAAAATCGAAGCAGCGCGGCGTGTGGATGTATTCGAAGGAATCCGCTTCCCACTTGGCCCGGAAATCGACGATCTTCAGCTTGTCGGCCGGGAACTCCACGAAGCGGATCTCCGAGGCGGGCAGGAAGGTGCCGGCGAGGATGGCCACGTTCAACTCCCGGCCTTCGATATATTTCTCGGCGAAAAAACGGCCGTGGCCGTTCTGGTTTTTCTTCTCCAGGAAGGAGCGCAGTTCCACCGCATCCTTGACCGTGACGATCGAGCTGTCGTCGAACCAATTGGAGGCGTGCTCCCATACCGATTTGAGCAGGTAGGTCCCGGCGCCGAGCGCCTGCGCTTCGAGCGGATTCTCGGCCCAGAGCCACGACGGCGAGGCGATGCCGGCCAGCTGCAGCAGTTTCTTGCTCAATATTTTGTTGGAGGTGACGAAGATCGCTTCCTGGCTGCAGCCGGTATAGGGCACATTCAGGTGGTCGAGAAGAGCCGGAGCCAGGTGAATGAGCTGGCCGTTGCCTTCCACCGACTCGACTAGGTTGAAGACGAAAAGCGGATTCAATTTTTTTATGGCCCGGATGGTTTTTTCAAAGGCCAGGGAAAAGGGGACTGTGACGGGCTGGTAGCCCAGCTCGGACAGCGACTTGAACACCGCGTCGGCCTGGACTAGGACGTCCAACTCGTCCTTGGGAGAGTCGTCGGTGACCTGATTGTGCAGGATGACGACTTTTCTCTTCTTCATGCATGCATCCTTGCGCAGGCGGAAGCGACGATCCGCTCCATCAGCGTCTGGTATGGAATTCCCACCATCGTGCATATGATCGGCAAATCCGAATGCTCGGGATGCAGGCCGGCCAGGGG
>JAPKZM010000192.1 GCA_026393775.1 Candidatus Aminicenantota bacterium | reverse complement strand
GCTGCCAAGCAAAGTTGGCAACAAAGCCCATCAGGATACCGCCGATCCCCGGGACCCGGTGCTGAATTTCGAGTTTGTCTGGAGAACCCTCGACCGCAATTACGGCCAGTTCCTGATCAAGCACGTCGATTGGGACGCCCTGTATCGCATGTATCGTCCCACGGTCACTTCGGCGACGACGGACCAGGAATTGTGGGACATCCTGCTGAGCATGATGGGGCACCTGAACGACGCGCACCTGTGCCTGGCCGACGGCAGCCGCCGCGTTGGCGGCAGCCGCAACGAAGGGGTCAAGAATGACGTTTTCTCTTTGGACCTGGTGAAGTCCAAATATTTGCAGGGCAAGTTCAGCGATGCCCTGGGCGGGAGCTTCATCAGTGGCTGGCTGGCCGAAGGGGTCGGCTACCTGTACATCGGCGATCTGAAAGACGGCCTGGAGCCGATCACCAAGACGATCGACGCCGTCATCGCCGAGTTCGCCAAGGCCAGGGTCATGGTCGTCGACGTGCGCAACAACCCGGGCGGCACCAGCCGGGCCGTGGAGATCGTGGCCGGCCGTTTTGCCGACCGCCGGCGCCACTACAGCACCTGCCGCACCCGCTACGGCCCGAAGCATGACGATTTCTGGCCCGAGGAATTCCGCAACATAGAGCCGAACGGGCCGCTGCAGTTCACCGGGCCCACGGTGCTGCTGACGGACCGGATCAGCGCCAGCGCCGCCGAAGGCTTCACCATGGCCATGCGCGTGCTGCCGCACGTCACGGTGGTGGGCGACACCACCGAGGGGGCCTTGTCAGCGCAGTTTCCCGACAGAATGCCCAACAGCTGGACCCTGTGGGTGGCCTTCAAGGAAATCCGGGACCATGAGGGCGTCTGCTGGGACGGCGTCGGCATCCCGCCCGACCTGCGCGTCATCAATACCGCGGCCGATATCGCCGCCGGCCGGGACCGGGTGCTGGAGTTTGCCGTGAAGTTCCTGGAAAAAGGCGCTCCTGCGCCTCAGGATGAAGCGAAAAGCCTGGTGGACCTGAAGAGGTCATTGGTAGATGAATACGTTCGCCTTGTAAAAGACAAGGGGGTCGAGGCGGCGATCGCCATGCTCAACCAGGAACGGGCGGCGAAAAGCGGCATGTACTACTTCATCCCCGACGAGGTCATGCAACAGGCGGTCCCGTATCTGGGGCGCCGGCAATACGCCGAAGCCATCGGCCTGCTGCAGGCCTGCCGGGAGGACTTTCCCAAATTCGCCGTTGCTTATGCTGGGCTTGCCCAAGCCTACATCGGCCTGGGCGACGTCGCGGCCGCCGAAGCGATCCTGAAAAAAGGCGAGCCGGTCGAAGCTATGTTCTCCTGGGAGCTGCCACAGATCGAGCGGGCGAAAACGGCGTTGCGCAAGGCCAAGTTGGGTTCGGCCGCCGAACTCCTCGGCAAAGCCCTGGCCGAAGGCGGGGTGCCGGATGCAGAAAAGAAGCTTAAAAACCTGTTGAAGAAGCGCCAAAACGGGCCGGTGTTCGATGAGAACGATTTCAACAATCTTGGCTATCAACTGCTGCAGGAAAACAAAGTTGAGTTTGCCCTCTTTGTGTTCGAAAAGACCGTGCGGCTCTTCCCCGATTCATGGAATGCCTGGGACAGTCTCGGCGAGATCCAACTCAAAGCGGGCCAGAAAGAGCGGGCCGTCGCCAGCTACCGCAAGTCGCTCGAGTTGAACCCGGGCAACCGCAACGCCATGGCTGCGCTGAAGCAACTGGAGGGAGGGCAATAAGGGAATCACTGTTTCCTGTTGACATTATAAAACATTTCTCCCAAAATACCAGCAAAGGGGGAAAAAACAACATGAAAGCAAAGCTGGTTGCATTGATTTATATTTTCTTAATGTTGTTTCTGTTTACAGATGTCAGCCATGCAGCCCCGGACTCAGCCAGACCGCTGGACGAGCCAGCCAAGAATCAGTCAGTCAACCTACCCAAGGCCGAGCTGTCGATGACCCGGCATCAGATCGTCATCGGCGGTGTGTCCGTTCCCTACACGGCAACAGCAGGGACTCTGATCGTGCGCAACGAGAAGGACCTTCCTTATGCCAGCATGGGGTACTTCGCTTATACGAAAAATAACGTTCCCGACTCCGGCCGTCGACCGGTCACCTTTGCCTACAATGGTGGTCCTGGCTCTGCTTCAATTTGGCTCCATATGGGTGCACTGGGCCCGCGGCGGATCGTCACGGTTAATGCCGCCCCCACTCCGCCGCCGCCTTACAGAATCGTGGACAACGAGTTCAGCATCCTGGACAAAACCGACCTGGTTATGATCGACCCGGTCAGCACCGGGTTCAGCCGGGCGATCGGCGAAGCGAAAGACAAGGACTTCTGGAGTGTCGACGCCGACATCGAGTCGGTCTCGCGGTTCATCCGCCAGTATATAAGCGAAAACGGCCGTTGGAACTCGCCGAAGTACCTGCTGGGCGAAAGTTATGGCACCACGCGTTCGGCAGGTGTGGTCGATTACCTTCAATGCAAGGGAAGCATGTTTTTTAATGGTGTGATCCTCGTCTCTATGGCTACTGACCTCGAACTAGTCTTTGACGATATACCGGGTTATCATTGGCCCTCTCAATTCGCACTTCCAACGTATACAGCAGTTGCCTGGTATCAAAAGATGTTGCCCGATCCTCCCGACGAGATCGCGCCGCTTCTCAGCGAGGTGCGCACTTTCGCTCTCGGGGAATACGCAAACGCCCTTGCGCAGGGGGACAATCTGCCTGTCTCAGCCCGGAAGGCAATCATCGAAAAGCTCCACCGCTATACAGGGCTCTCGGTCGACTATCTGGACAAGGCGGACATGCGCGTTGCCACAGCCCAGTTCGCAATCGAACTGTTACGGGAACGCCGTGATACGATTGGATTTCTGGATGCCCGTTTCGTGGGTGTGAACTTTGATCCGCTGGCCAAGAACGCCGAGTATGATTCCATGGATGCCGCAATCAATTCGGCTTTCAACGCGGCGTTTCTTGATTATCTTCATCGTGATCTGAAATCTAATCTCGACAAAACGTACGTCCTTGATGCCAATGTGTGGAACACATGGGATTACAGACATAAAATCAGTGAATCAGGAATACCACAGCCCATGGTCAATACCGGAATTGACCTGGCGCATGCAATGGGATTCAATCCAAACTTACGCGTGCTGGTGTTGCAGGGAATGTACGACCTTGGCACCACGTTTCTCGGAACCGAGTATATGGTTTCGCATCTCAATCTTCGTAAAGACCTGCGCTCACATATCCAAATACAATATTACGATGCAGGGCATATGATGTATATTCATGAGCCGTCATTAAAGAAGTTCAAAACTGACATTGCGAGTTTTGTTGATCAAACGAACCAGTTCGAAGCGAAATGAGTTGGGATAAGGAGGCAACTATGAAAACACGATTTAGTGTAGCCTTGGTGCTACTGGTTTTCGTTTCGAATCCGGCATTCGCGCATGAGAGCCGGCCTCTGATCCTCGAACACGCCAACGTCATCAATCCAGTGGATGATGTGCCATTGCTTGACCAGACAATCGTTCTGCAGGCCGGTAAAATACAAAACATCTCCTCGACCCCGGCGACGATGCCGGGCGAGAGAATGGACTTGCGGGGCGCCTGGGTGTTGCCTGGACTCATCGATGCCCATGTCCACGTGACGAATATCGCTGCGGCCCGGCGTATGCTGTCTTGCGGAATTACCACCGGCCGTAGCATGTTCGCGTGGAATTACGCTGACGTCGGCTTGCGCACGCTGCATGAACGCGGTGACGTGGATATCCCGAATATCCTGGCCGCTGGCTATCCGGTCTTGGCCAATCTGGTCCGGTTCAAGCCCGATATGACGGCGATTGTCCTTGACCATCCGCTTCTTGATGACCTTCGCAGCCTGGACCGGATTGGTCCCGATGGCGCGCGCCGCATCGTCCGCGCCAATGCGGATCGTCACGTGGATTGGATCAAGGTCTTCGCCAACGAGCGCGCCGGCATCCTGGAAACAGACCCGAGCACCCGCAACCTCAACGATGAGGAACTGAGAGCGGCGGTCGAAGAGGCGACACGGCTGGGCCTGCCCGTGGCGGCCCACGCGTATTCGGACGAGGGGGTGGCGGCAGCCGTGAACGCCGGCGTTCGCACCATCGAACACGGCTCGCTGATCACCGAGCCGACGCTTGAGCTGATGCGCGAACGCGGCACCTATTTCGTCCCGACGCTCTACGGATTCAGCGTCGCCCTGACGTCTGATTCCCCACCCGAGGAACGGGCGCTCCAGCCGCGAATTGAGATGTTACTGAAAGGCAGCCTTCAAGCGATCGCAATGGCCAGGCGGCTCGGTGTCCCCGTTGTCGCTGGGACGGATACGGGCTATGAGGACAAAGAGCCCCTGGTCATCGATGAGATCATTCAACTGGCATCCGCGGGCCTTTCAAACTTGGAGGCGATCCGCTCGGCGACCTCTTTGTCGGCGGAATGCCTGAAGATCTCGTCCGCCAAGGGTGCGCTCAAACCGGGTTTCGATGCCGATCTGGTCGCATACAAAGACAATCCGCTTAAGGACCTGGCCGTCCTGCGCGAGCCCATACTGGTCATCAACGGGGGAAAAGTCTTTCTGTACAAATCGCCGTTATGATTTGCCGCCTCTCATGTTTGCCGCCAGAAGCATGAAGATCTTGAATTGGCAGTATCCATATTAGTTATGAAAAGAATAGAAATCTACCCATCAACTTCTTCCCCCCTGAAGGGGACAGACAAATCTTATCCGCCAGAGTCGGCGGATGATTTGTGCTGTTTTTCTCCGGGATTCACTGTCAATGCAATGGCAATGCTCAGCAAATAGAGCACGATCATGGGCACGGCGAACATCGTCTGGGTGACCATGTCCGGGGTGGGGGTAATGACGGCGGCCAGGATGAAGATGGCCACCACCGCGTACTTGAAATAGTGGATCAGGAAGCGGGCGCTGACGATGCGCAGCTTGGCCAGCAGGAAAACCAGGACCGGCAGTTCGAAAATAGCCGCGATGCCGAACAGGACCCGGAAAGCCAGCGCGAAATACTCGTTGATGGTAATGATGGCCGTGAAATCCTTGCCGATATTGAGGAAAAACTTGCAGGCCATGGGGAAGACTACGAAATAACCGAAAGCCCCGCCCAGCAGGAAAAAAAAAGTGGTGGCGATGACGAAAGGCAGCACCCATTTTTTTTCCTTGGCGAACAGGGCCGGAGAAATAAACAGCCACAACTGGTGAAAAATAAACGGCGAGGCCGCGAAAATCGAGAAGATAAACGCCACCTTGATGTACATCATGAAAGGCTCGGCCAGTGCGGTGTAAGCCAGTTTCCTTTCACCCGTCGACAGGAGCGGCAGGTATTTCAGGACTGGCAGGGATAGCCAGTAATACAGCTTGTCGACGAAGCGCCATGAAGCGATGAAGAAAACTAGGATGAACGCGGAAGAATAGATGATGCGCTTGCGCAGTTCGCCCAAGTGCTCAAAAAATGACATCTCATTCGCTTTTTTCATCTTTTGCATTCTTGGCGTCTTCAGCTGCGGCTTCAGCCGCGGGCCTGGCGCTGGTAATAGCCCCGTCTATGGCGTCCTTGACGTCCTTGCCGATGTCTTTCAGCGGTTTGTCGATAGCCGCGCGGATGTCCAACGCGTCCTTGATGTCTTTGCCGATGCCGTTCAACGGATTGGTCAAGCCTTCCTTGTAAATTTCGCTTTCGATCGCCGCCTTAGCTTCGTCTACGGTGGAACGGAATTCGCGGATGGTTTTACCCAGCAACTTGGCGAATTCGGGCAATTTTTTCGGACCAAAAATCAGCAGGACCACAACGAAAATCATAATCAATTCAGGAAAACCGATGGAGCCGAACATGTTGTTTTATCCTTTTATGACAGGCGGTTCACTTTTTTTCGCTGACGATCTCTTTCAACACCCGCGTCAGGAACGCATGGAATGCGCGCATGGTAGGCTCGAATTCAATTGAAAAATTAGTACGGCTGAGCTTGTCGTAAAAGCTCAGGAATTCGTTCCAGTCTTTGTAGAGCAGGTAATTCAACTCGGTCTCCATGAACTGGTTGATGTCGAAGAAGATCTCCGACGGCTCGATGCTGCCTGGATTGGAGAAATAGTCGTTGATCGTGGTATGCAGCTTGATCAGCTTTTTCTTGACCTCGATGGATTTTTGCTTGCGTGAGACGTAGTTTTCGAAAATGCTGTTGCCGCTGATGCCGGGCTTGAAAAGCCGGGCCACGGTTTCGATCAATTCCTGGACGGCCACTTCGGCGATGATCACGATGTTCTGGATCGCTCTCCTTTTTTTGATCTTGCTGCTTTCAGCGTCAAAATACATGGGCAGTTCGCCATCGCTGATCTTTTTGTATTCCAGCTTGAGGTTCTTGAAAATTTCGCCGGTCGGCTCCAATTTTTTTTTCAGTTCCGGGTCGGACTGCAGGCTTTGCCACAGGGCCGTATCGTCGAAATTGATGATGTTCTCCATGTTTTTTTTCAGCGACAGGATCAGGGGGATGGCCATGTCCAGGTATTTGCTCTTGTTCAGGTTCAATTCGATGAAATTGTTGATCTTCAGGATGCGGAAGGAGAGGATGAAAAAAATACCCAGGTTTTTCCGGATGTTTTTATCCTTGCAGGCGGCGATGATCCCTGAAATATCGGGCTGGTAGATCTTGTCCATCTTGGGGATGAATTGTTTCTTCAGCAGGGAGATCAGGAAAGGGTTGCTGAGAAGTTCGCGGTGGTACAGTTTTTTGATCGACAAATAGGCTTTTTGCGAGACCTGGTCGACGCGCAGGATCTCGCTGAAGAGGCGGTCCTTGAAGCTGGCTTTGTCGTCGGCACTCAGAGTCTCGTAGTCGAATTCGCGGCGACGCACGGCGTCGTTGGGATGCACGAC
>JAPKZM010000056.1 GCA_026393775.1 Candidatus Aminicenantota bacterium | reverse complement strand
TGCGCATCTCGCCGCCGGTGCATTGAAACGGATGAAATTCAGGACCCGCCTGGAAAGAACCAGCGGTGCCAGCGCGGTCGCCATCGGCAATTTCGACGGTTTCCATGCCGGGCACGAAAAAATCGTGGCCAGCTTGTCCGCTGCCGCCCGCCGCGAAGGATTGCTGTCGGTGCTGCTCACCTTTCATCCCCATCCCCGCCTTTTTTTTCGCCAACCCATTTGCCTGATCAGTACCGATGCGCAACGCCTGGAAATCTTGCGCCGCCAGCCGTTGGATTACCTTTTTTTCATCGACTTCGCCGACATAGCCGGCATCCCGGCCGCCGCCTTCGTCCACGATATCCTGCTGGCTAAGCTGCGGATGAAAACACTGATCATCGGCGAGGATTTCCGCTTCGGTCGCGAGCGCAAGGGCGACTTGGCCTTTTTGCGCGATCAGGCGCGGAAGGCCCCATTCACCATCAAACAGGCGCGGACCGTTCGCCGCGGCGGCTGCCGGGTTGGCAGTTCGCTGATCCGCAAGAAATTGGCAGCCGGAGCCGTGGAGGAGGCCAATCGCATGCTGGGCCATCCGTACTCGATCGAGGGCATCGTTGCCCGGGGGGCTGGACGCGGTAAAAAGCTCGGTTTTCCGACCCTTAATGTCTCCACCGCCAACCAGATCCTCCCTGCCGGCGTGTTTCATACCCATACGCAAATCGGCAAGCAGCGGTTCGCATCGGTAACCAACATCGGCTCGGCCCCGACCTTCGCCTCGGACGCGGACACGGCCAAGCCGCTTAAGATCGAGACCCATATCCCCCATTTTCAGCGGATGATCTACGGCGAAAAAGTGACTATTTTTTTCATCCGCAAGATCAGGGCGGAAATCAAATTCGCCTCAAACCAAGCCCTGCAAGAGCAGATCCGCCGGGATGTCGCCAGCCTGAAGATTTGACATTCGACCGCTTTTTTGCTACAGTTTAGGCAACGTACGCACCACCCATTCAGGAGTCATCACCATGGATCACGAAACAGTCGGCCAGCCCCAACCGGCCAATGAAAAACTGCCCGGGGAAGCGGGAGCCGCTCAACCCGAAATGGAAAAAAACAGGGAGGACGACCGGCTTTTGCGGCGTTTCCAGATAACCATGCCTGGCGCGGATATCGCCAAGGAAATAGACGCCCTGGCCGCTCAATACAGCCAGAAAGTGAAAATGCCCGGCTTCCGCCAGGGAAAAGTTCCCGTGGAGGTAGTGAAAAAAGTGCACAAGCAGGCCCTTGAGGAAGAGGTTATCCAGCAGGCCGTCAACAAACTGGCGTTCGCCCGCATCGAACAGGACAAGATCGCCATCGCCAGCGAGCCGTATGTGGAAAAAATGGACCACGCCGAAGGAAAAGACCTGGTGGCGGACATCGCCGTCGAGGTGCTTCCCGACGTCCCGCTCCCCGGCCTGGAGACACTGAAGGTGGAAATTCTTAAAGCCGTCATGAAGGGCGAACCCTTCGACGAGGCCAAGCAGATCGAGCTCGTCCTGGAAGCCAACAAGCGATCGCAAGCCGTGAAGGACCGGCCCATCCAGGACGAAGACCTGGCCCTGCTGCTGGTGCAGTCCTCGGACATGGCCAGCAAAAGGAAGTGGCCGCGCCAGGAAACGTATTTCCTGATGAAAAAGGACAGTGCGGAGGAGATCAGCGGCCTGTACGACGAACTGCTGGGTAAAAAGGCAGGAGAAAAATTTTCCATCCAGAGATCCTATCCGGCCGCTGCCGCTAAAAAAGCCTGGAGCGGCAAAAAAATCGAGCATCAGGTGGAGATCAAGTCCATCTTCGAATTGAAGAAACCCGAACTGGATGAAAATTTCCTGAAAGCACTGGGATTGAAAAGCGTGGCCGACTTCAAGGTCAAGCTGAAAGAGGAGTACGAACACCGGCAGGAGCACCGGAAAGACGAACAGATCATGGACAAGATATATGAAAAGCTCCTGGTGTCCTGCAGGTTCCCCGTTCCTCGTTCGCTGGTCGAGCAGGAAGCGGCCCGGCAGCTCAGCCGCAATCAGCGGCCGCTGAATTTTAAAAATGATGAGGAAAAAAACAAACTCAAAGAGCAGCTCTTCTCCCAGGCCGAACGGGCGGTCCGCCTGTCGCTGATCCTGGAGCAAATACGCAAGCAATACCAAATCGACGTAACCAACGAAGACATCGAAAAGGAATATGCCCACCTGGCCAAGCACAACTCGCTGCCGGAAAAGGAAATAAAAAAGTATTACCAGGAGCACAAAAAACTGGATGAATTGAAGGACCACCTGCTCAACGTCAAGCTCAATGAATTCATCAAGGAAAAAATAAAGATCAAAGAGGTTTAACATGCCGCTTATCCCGATGGTCATCGAGCAAACAGGCAACATCGAAAGGGCGTACGACATCTATTCCAGGCTGCTAAAAGACGGGGTCATCTTCCTGGGCTCGGCGATCGACGACAACGTGGCCAACGTCATCATCGCCCAGCTGCTGTTCCTGGAAGCCGACGACCCGGAGAAGGACGTGTCGCTCTACATCAATTCCCCCGGCGGCATCATCAGCGCCGGCATGGCCATCTACGACACCATGCGCTTCATCAAAAACGACGTGGTGACCATCTGCATCGGCCAGGCGGCTTCGATGGCCGCCATCCTCCTGGCGGCAGGGACCAAGGGGAAGCGCTTCGCCCTGCCCAACTCCAAGGTCGTCATTCACCAGCCGTTGGGTGGATTCGAAGGCCAGGCCACCGATGTCCTGATCCAGGCCGAAGAGATCCGCAAGGTGAAGGATAAGGTCATCGAGATCCTCGCCGGCCATACCGGCCAGAAGATCGAAAAGATAGCCGCGGACATCGAAAGGGATTACATCATGTCCGCGGAGGAATCGTTGAAATACGGGATCATCGACTCGGTGATCAACGAACGGAAAAAGGAGAAAAAAAAGGCTTGAAATGAAGGAAGAAAAAGAAGCCCGCTGCAGCTTTTGCGGCATCCCCCAATCCCGGGCCATGAAGCTGATCGCCGGTCCGGGGGTATACATCTGCGATGAGTGCACCAAGACCGCTTACAACCTGATTTTCAGCGGCAGCGAGGCAGCGAAAACGCCGATCAGCGGCAAAAAATTCAAGCTCCTCACTCCGGCCGAAATCAAGGAGAAGCTCGACGAATATATCATCTCCCAGGATGGAGCCAAGAAGAAGCTGGCCGTGGCCGTATACAACCATTACAAGCGGATCAACCACAACCAGAATCTGGCCAAAGTGGACATCCGCAAGAGCAATGTCCTGCTGATCGGGCCGACCGGCACAGGCAAGACACTGCTCGCCGAAACCCTGGCCAAGACCCTGGACGTCCCCTTCGCCATGGCCGACGCCACCACCCTCACCGAAGCCGGCTATGTCGGGGAAGACGTGGAAAACATCCTGCTGAAATTGTACCAGGCGGCAGGCGAAAACAGGGAACTGGCTGAAAAGGGGATCATCTACATCGACGAACTCGACAAGATCGCCCGCAAAAGCGAGAACCCATCCATCACCCGCGATGTCTCGGGAGAAGGCGTCCAGCAGGCGCTGCTCAAAATCGTCGAAGGCACGTTGGCCAACGTCCCGCCGCTGGGAGGACGCAAGCATCCTTACCAGGAATTCCTGAAAATCGACACCAAGAACATCCTGTTCATCGCCGGCGGCGCGTTCGTCGGCCTGGAAAAGATCATCCAGCGCCGGCTGAAGAAAAACCTGATCGGTTTCAACGCCAACAAGGAAAAGGGGCATCATTTCCGGGCCGATATTTTCGAGCATGTGCAGACCGAGG